>NZ_JACKZU010000021.1:0-40978 GCF_014222165.1 Nostoc sp. 2RC | reverse complement strand
CCTCCCACACCCCCCGCTTACCCCATGCCCAATGCCCAATAACCATTAATCTCGCTGTGTAAGTACTGTTGAGTTCACATCTTCACAAAATCCTCAAATACTTTCGATAAATTGAAGTTAGAGTCCAAGTGTCAATACTTAGGCTCAACCTGCGTCGTAAACATCCGGGGGTTTTGTTATGGATACTCTTGTTAAATATGATATTGAAGTTATCAAAGATGAAGCGCGGGAATTGGTTAAAAAAGGAGTAATTCGTCGTAACGAGCCAATTTACGCTTTGTGTAGATATATTCCTGGTCGTGATTGGGTTTGTGTGGAACTTGAGCTAGAAAAAAATGAATTTTTACTCCGAGATAAAATTATAGACCTCTTGGGTCGTGAAGATTGGAGCGAAGATTGAATCTAAGAACTCAGGAGTCAGAATAGCTGAGGAATCAGCAGAATATTTGAGAATAGTTATTTTTTCGCCGATTCTGGGAACTCTATTAATACGGTTCAGTAATTCACGCAGTGTTGATTATAATAGCTTATTTTATAGTAGCTTTTTATACTTTTAACCTATGGAATTACGAACCGAATTGTAAAAATCATTTAGAGTTTTGAGGAGCGGCTGATGGATAAATCCATTATTCAGTTGGTTGATGAATTACCAGCTGACAATATCACTGTTAAAGTTTTAAAAGCTCTTGATTACGTAGCACCAGGTGAATGGAACAATTTGGTGGGGTTTGACAATAACATCCGTACCATCACTGGAGAAACAGATCCTCAAATAATCCAAAAAATTCGCGATCGCTCTGTTTCCTTATATCACGATCCTCAAAAGGGCTATCAAGCTGCAATCAAAGTTTATCAAATAATTGATAAAGCAGATACAGCTATGGCCACGGCGGCTTTAGCTAATAAAGTTGGTGAGAAAATTGGTTTTCTTTCTTTTTTAAGTAACGTTACTCCCAAAGCCGATGTCACTCAATCGATTGATTTAGCACTTAAAATTGCTGTGGAAATCATCGCTTTTTGCAAACTAAATGGTATTCCTCAACCAAACCCGCAACAATTTGCCAATTCTCTGGCTAACAACTATCAAAATGCATCTTTGATGCGGATGGTTGCTTTAGTTTGTATTGATGGAATTTTACCTTTAGGGCCAGATTTCTTAGGGAAAATTCACTCAGTTATTAGTGGCGTTGATACTGGCGTAGTCGCTCAAAATCCTGTTTTCTTAGCTGTCAATAACTCTCTACCAGGCAATACCCCCTCTGATAAACTTGGTTTTATTAATCAAAGTTTCAACTCTGTGCAAGGGTGGATGAATGGCTTAGTAGCTAAAACAGGCATCACACCGCAATCAATTTCTAGTCATTTGGGTAATTTTATTCAAATTGCTGATGATAATTTAGATTTTGTAGCAGCATTTTTAGACCAAACTACAAATTACTACGAACATACAGGTATTCAAACTGTTGCTCGCAGTGTGATTTTGCAAGCACATACTTTAGTGAAAGAGGAAATTAAGCAACAACCTCAAAAGCCTATTCAAGATGTTTCATCTGCTGCGAAATCCTCAAATAACAATCAGTATGCACTCAGCAGCACAGTGGAAGTTTGGGATAACGATGACGAAGATTGGTATCAAGGAACAATTGAAAAAGTTCAAAATGACCAATTCTATATTCATTACCTTGGTTATGGTTCATCTTATGATGAATGGGTAGGTGAAGATGACATTCGTACTCGCGATCTTCGCTCTGCTGATGACAATGGATATGCTGTTGGTCAAAAAGTAAAATGTTGGGATGATGACCAAGAAGCTTGGTATTCTGCCACCATTCAACAAGTCCAAGGTCACCAATACTATCTTCGCTACATCGGTTATGACTCATCTTATGATGAGTGGGTTGATAGCGACGAAATTCGCTAACTAGTGAATAGACCTCTTGCAAAAGTGCTGTTTGCAAGAGATGGAAAAAGGGGAAAGGGAAAACACAAAACCTTTCCCCTTACCCTTTTCCCGACTTATGCAACAAGTATAATGAATACGGGGCGTGAGTACCCCGTATTCCCAGACAGCATTTTTGCCAATTCATCATTGATAAATAATTCCCCACATCACTGTGACTGAGAAAAATTAAAAATTACGAATTAGGAATTACGAATTACAAATTCTTTTGATACTTGCGCTACGATATCCCCTATTGCCTTTGTGCAATGTAGGTGAGGAGGAGTCAGGATAAACACGAATATGATCGAAGAACTTAATAAACAAGGTACAGAAAATCTAGTTGCGATCGCTAATCAATTCGCCAGACTGGGAAAGGTTACAGCTACAAAAGCCTTCGGTAGTGGTAATATAAATGACACGTTTTTGGTAACTTTAGATTCTTCAGAACAACAGCATTTTGTTTTACAACGCATCAATACACAAGTATTTCGCCAGCCAAAACTAATTATGCAGAACATGTGTATCTTTACTGAACATGTTCGCCAAAAGTTACAATCTACTCCTTTGAATCGTCGCTGGGAAGTACCGCAAGTACTACTAACTAAAAACGAAGAAGACCACTGGCGAGATGCTGACGGTTCCTTTTGGCGGGCCATTAGCTTTATTGAAGATTCACAATCCTTTGATACCATGCACGATCGCTCACATGCACAAGAAATCGGTTATGCCTTGGGTATGTTCCACAATCTGATTAGCGATTTACCACCAGAAAAACTCGCCGATACTCTGCAAGGATTTCATATTACACCCCTTTACCTCCAGCAATACAATCAAGCTTTAGCCACAACCAAAGTGCCGAAAACTCCTGAAGTTAATTATTGCTTGGAATTTGTTAGCGATCGCCAAACCTTTGCACACATCCTAGAAAATGCCAAAACACAAGGAATTCTCCCACTGCGTTTGATGCACGGCGATCCAAAAATCAATAATGTCATGTTCGACACTGCTACCCAGCAAGCCGTCAGCGTCATCGACCTAGACACCGTAAAACCCGGTTTAGTACATTACGATATCGGCGATTGTTTGCGTTCCGGTTGCAATCCCGTTGGAGAAGAAACCCAGAATTTCCAAAGCGTTTATTTCGACACCGACTTATGTCAAAGAATTTTAGCAGGTTATCTGAGTGTGGCTAAGGCTTTTCTCACCGCAAATGACTATGCTTATATCTACGATGCAATTCGTTTGATTACCTTTGAATTAGGATTAAGATTTTTTACCGATTATTTAGCAGGAAATGTCTATTTCAAAGTTAAGTATCCAGAACATAATTTAGCAAGGGCGATGGTGCAGTTTAAACTCACTGAGAGTATCGAATCCCAAGAAATGCAGATTCGTAAAATTATCGAAGATATTCAAGAAGGACAAAAAAAAATTATTTTAGGGTTGACTGTTGACTGTTGATTGTTGACTGTTGAGTTGCTATATTTCACTTTTTGAATTTTAGATTTTGAATTACGTCTGATGTGATATTGTATCCGCTTGATTACTTATTAAACCCGAAAAACCCCAAAGAGCCAAAGCTACGCTTTGTCTCCCCTCCCCGCCTGCGGGGAGGGGATTAAGGGGTGGGGTGCAATAACTGTGGGAATCATAACTAATTATGCGGACATGATGTGAATTATCCAAATCAACGAAATATCAGGGATTGTGCGCCCTGTAGAGACGTTGCATTGCAACGTCTCTACAACGATAAATCAAGGGTTTTAGTGTCTAATCCACATAATGCGTGAATTGGTATTAGGGGGATATAAAACGTTTTTTAACCAACAAAAAGACTTTTAAAACATCCTCGTAACCGTCAACCATCAACCATAAACAAATGAATAACCAGATATTTTCTTTGCAACCATTTCCTTCTAGCGAATCTCTAGCTAATTTGGAAATTACAGGTGATATCAGCCGAAATATTAATCAATTTAGCATCAGTTATAACCTGATAGGAGATTTAAATCAAATTGCCATTGCTCCACCATCAAACACGCCATCGCGCCAGCATCAACTGTGGGAAAATACTTGTTTTGAGTTTTTCCTGAGCATTAAAAATTCTCAACAATATTGGGAATTCAATCTCTCCCCCGCCGGACACTGGAATGTATATCGTTTTGATGGCTATCGTCAAGGAATGAGGGAAGAAGCAGCCTTGACAACACTTGCATTTAATGTTACAAATCAACCGAATAAATTAGTACTTACATTAAACATTGATTTGGATAAACTTATCTCTCCAGAAAAAATAATTGAAGTTGCCATTACCACTGTTATTCAATACAAAGATGGTGGCTTTAGTTACTGGGGATTAACTCATCGGGGTGCAGAGGCTGATTTTCATTTGCGAGATAGTTTCATTCTGGAATTATAACATGGCAAAAATGCCATAAATCATCGTTTATACAAAGGATTGATTGCAATTGTGTCTGATAAATTTTCGTTTTTTTCTGCTGATAAACTACAGAAATGGCACGAGGGTATAAAACAAGCGAACCGCAATAATATTTTTTGTCACTGTCGTAGTTGCGGTTATGAATGGATAGATTCCACATTTGATGTTACTTGCGTTGAATGCGGTAGCAAAGATGTAGAAAGTATTTCATCTTGGCAATTTCCAGATGATTAAATTAGAGTGTTAATTAAATATGCAACAAAATTGGTCGCAGGAAAGTTATATCAAAGCCTTCAATAAAGCAGCGCAGGCACATCAAGGGCAGAAAATTCCAGGTTCAGAAATACCTTATATTATGCACTTGAATTTTGTGAGTATGGAAGTAATTGCTGCTTTATATGTCGAAAATAAACGTGACGGCAACTTAGCAATTCAATGTGCAATTTTGCATGACATCATTGAAGACACAGTGACAACTTTTGAAGAAATAAAAACTGAATTTGGAGAAGCGATCGCTAATGGCGTACTTGCACTCACTAAAGATAATTCCATTGCTAAAGATTTGCAAATGACAGATAGTTTGCGGAGAATTAAAAAGCAACCGCCAGAAATATGGATGGTAAAGCTAGCCGATAGAATTAGCAACCTACAAGCGCCGCCACATTATTGGAATCAAGAGAAAATTATTCGCTATCGAGAACAAGGAATTGAAATTTATGAAACCTTGAAAGATGCAAGTCCATTCCTAGCATCGCGCTTGGCTAGCAAAATTGAAGACTACAAAGTTTTCATCAAGTAGTTAAATTAATGTGAAATTATAAATCACCTGTAAATTATCAATTACCAGAGATAAAATGATGGATTTACTAGAATTAATGTTGGTGCTAGCTACAGTAGTTGGCGTTGTAGATGGAAATACAATTTTGGTTAAGGATAACACCGGACAACCAATTACAGTAAAATTGGCGTGTATTAATCCATCAAAAACAACTAATCGCCAAGTAAACCTAGTAACAACACAAAGATTAAAACAACTACTACCGCCTCAAAGTTCTATAGTTATTAAAAATATAGAACCAGTCAACAATGGTCGCACCCTTGGCGAAGTATTTTTGGATAATCGCTCAGTTAATCTACTTTTGGTACAGGAAGGTAACGCTGTAGTTGACAAACCATCTTTATCTAATTGCTATGAAAACCAAATTCAATATTTGATTGGCGAAGCTAACGCTAAAAACAAAGGATTAGGATTGTGGCAACAATCAAAGAAAAGTATGAACGAATCAAAAACATCTACTTGGCGGGGAAAATTAATTTATGAAGAAATTCCTCCTGTGATGTCAACAAGAGCTTATGAAGGCAACGAATTTTTTCTGATTACTAACTCACCCAAACAAAATCGGTTAGTGTTGCGTCCATCTATTCGAGTTTCTCATTCTCAATTGCAATCATTTAATAATCAACAAGTGGAAATCACAGCCGTGCATGTTGCAGGTACTCGTCCTGCACCTAACGAAAGTGCTTGTCCTATTGAGTTTAATGGACAATGTATGCCCCAAGGTGAAGGTTATCAAGTTTTATCTATAGTGCAGTTGAAGTAAGGAGTCAGAATTCAGGAGTCAGAATTCAGGAGTAAGGAGTCAGAATATACAGCGTTGTTTAGGTAAATCAAGTATATATGTAGGGGCGTAGGCTTTGCTTTACTGTAGGGTACGGCCGTTCGCCCTTACAATTACTATTGTTGACCGTTGATTGTGAACTGTGAACTGTCAACCGTCAACAATCAACAGTCAACACTTTAACCGATTTTGGAATTACCCAAGGAATATTTCTCATAATAGATGACTTCATAATTGAGAAAGAGATAATACACAAGGGTGTAATTTGTCTTCCCAATTACTTAGGAGATTAGTTGATGAAAATTAGAAAGCTAGGCAAACAAGGTTTAGAAGTTTCAACTATTGGACTTGGTTGCATGGGAATGTCTGAGTTTTATAGCGGTCGTGATGAAGTTGAAGCCATTGCTACAATTCATCGAGCATTAGAACTTGGAGTTAATTTTCTTGATACTGCTGATATGTACGGGCCTTTTACTAACGAACAATTAGTAGGTAGAGCAATTAAAGACCGTCGCGATAAAGTAGTTTTAGCAACTAAATTTGGCAACGTCCGCACTGAGGATGGTGGTTGGCAAGGCATTAGTGGTAAACCAGAATACGTCCGTCAAGCTTGCGATGCTTCCCTCAAACGCCTGGGAGTTGAAGTTATTGACCTTTATTATCAACATCGCGTAGATCCAACTGTACCCATTGAAGATACTGTGGGGGCAATGGCAGAATTAGTTAAACAAGGAAAAGTACGTTATTTAGGACTTTCCGAAGCTGCTCCGGCTACGATTCGACGAGCGCAAGCAGTTCACCCCATTAGCGCACTGCAAACAGAATACTCTCTTTGGAGTCGAGAACCGGAGGACGAAATTTTACCTACAGTGCGGGAATTAGGAATTGGGTTTGTTCCCTATAGTCCATTAGGCAGAGGATTTTTATCAGGTGCAATTACAAGTCCTGAGGATCTTCCTGCTGATGACTATCGCAGAAATTCTCCCCGCTTTCAAGGGGAAAATTTTTATAAAAACCTGCAATTAGTGGAGCAAGTGAAAGAAATAGCCAGCGAAAAAGGAGTAACCGCAAGTCAGCTTGCATTAGCGTGGCTTTTGGCTCAAGGAGACGATATTGTGCCAATTCCTGGTACAAAACGCCGGACTTACTTAGAGGAGAATATTGCAGCCACTGAAATTACTTTGACACAAGAAGAATTGAATCGCATTGAAGCAGTTGCACCCAAAAATGTCGCAGCAGGCGATCGCTACCCAGACATGAGTTCTGTTAACCGTTAATCTCAAGTATCTTTTACAAGATATCATCAATTTTAAAGCTTGTTTCCTGGTGTATAAGACCTCTTGCAGAAGTCGGGAAAAGGGGCAGGGGAAAGGGGGAAAGGTTTGGTATTTTCCCTTTTCCCTTTAATATCAAATCCGTTTTTATAACCCCTCTTTGTTCTCCGGCTGCTTCCCCTGCTTTTTTCAAAAAGAGGGTAGTTAACAAGGATTTAGTATAACCTTGCGCCCCTATCGATGTATTTCATTTACCTAAAAAACGCTGTATTTTAAGTTCGTAGTAAGGACTTTAGTCCTCTAATAAGGACTGAAGTCCTTACTACAAGCAAAAAAAATTGATTTTTTGTGACACTTGCGTAAGTCCTGATCTATTTGAACCACAATTCCTGGTAGGAGCTAACAACCATTGGGGGCTAACAACCGTTAGCCCCTACAGTGTGGGTTATTTGACTGAAAATTGTTGTAAAAATAACTCAATACATTACTCACAATGATGTGGATTGGGAAACCACTTACACTTGATTATTCCTCTAGATATTTTCTCTAAATTTTTAGGAGTATGCCCAGGAAAAATATCAATATTGATTTTGCTATTAGCCTTGATTAAATAGCTAACATATAAAATTAATAATAAAAATACAATAATTCCTAGATTCTTCTTCATTCTAAATATTGATAAACCAATACGCTTAGAGTTAAAAAAGTTTATTTGTGGAGTAAGGTAACAGAGAATAGGGACAAGAAAAAATCAGCTTATCTGAACTTATTAACTCATAAACCCAACGATCGCCTTTTTAATTCCATCACATTAAAAGTATACCAAAGGACTAGAAACTGGGTGAAAATTATGTTGTGATTTGAATCAAATTATTATCTCACTTACAATTACCTATACCTCACAAAGTTGCAATTTGCTGTAAAAGCTGATTTGACTTGTAGAAAATACCAAAATCAGAAAACAAAAGCTTGTTTGGAGAAAATCAAAGCTGATTTGACTTGTAGAAAACATCCAAATGAGAAAGCAAAAGCTTGTTTTGAGAAAGTAAAAGCTGCTTTTGAGAAAGCAAAAGCTTATTTGACTTGCGGAAAACACCAAAATGAGAAAGCAAAAGCTTGTTTTGAGAAAGTAAAAGCTGCTTTTGCTTGCGGAAAACACCAAAATGAGAAAGCAAAAGCTTGTTTTGAGAAAGTAAAAGCTGCTTTTGAGAAAGTAATTGCTGCTTTTACTTATTGAATTTTACCAAAACATGAAGTTTCGATAAAATTTTTGAAAAAATTACCAATAAATGCTTATTATTTTCATAAAGGTACTTTACAAGTATAAAATTATACTTTAATATGCAAATAAGAAAGGCGATCGCCCTCCGGCAAGAGCTTGCGATCGCCTTTCCCTAAACCCCCATTCTGAGAGTTAATTATCATCATGGCACAAGAAGAAGAGTTTGTAGAAAATCCATCAGAACTGCAACAATACTTGGATAGCGAGAACTTAAATATACCAGTCTTAAATCAACCGGCTCAAAATCCATTACCCAAAAGAGAACCGGTTAAACATTTATTAATGGGTTCTTCAAAAGCAGTTATCGGCACAATTCACCATCTGCAAATCATTGGCTACGCTAGCGTCGGCGACTGGAGTCCATTAGTACGAACTGGCAATGCTGACGAAGTGATGAGTATTTTAATCCGTCAGATTTTAATGCAATAAGCAGTTGAAAAAAATAAAATCCCCGCCTTTTCTAAAAAGTCGGGGGTTTTTTCTTGTGGGGTGGACATCTTGTCCGCCCTATGGACTGGGCGGGCGAGACGCCCACCCCACAAGATTGGATATTTTTGGTAATCCTTAGTTCCGATTTAGAGCGATCGGTAAAGGATTGGTAAGTTTTACAGGAATTATTGCTGTTGTGTTTCCATTAATTCCGATTTAGAGCGATCGGTAAAGGCTTACGGAAATGACAACTCTGTTCTAGAACGTATACGAGTTTCCATTGATTCCGATTTAGGGCGATCGGTAAAGACATGTCCCTCTTTCACAGATTGGCTTCGGTGTAAGTGTTTCCATTAATTCCGATTTAGAGCAATCGGTAAAGTTTCGCGTCGATATTTTGCAAGTCTGCTCATCCGTGGTTTCCATTAATTCCGATTTAGAGCAATCGGTAAAGTAAACCAAGAGTGGAAATCTAGTTGGGCGGCTCAAATGTTTCCATTGATTCCGATTTAGGGCGATCGGTAAAGTCAAAAAATTTGATACTCAGGTTGTTTTATCTCTAATGTTTCCATTGATTCCGATTTAGGGCGATCGGTAAAGTGGGAACAGATTCCAGGCTAACGAAATAGGGCAGCAAGTTTCCATTGATTCCGATTTAGGGCGATCGGTAAAGTTTCCGTTAATGGCCATGTTAGCGCGTATCATCCTTTTGGTTTCCATTAATTCCGATTTAGAGCAATCGGTAAAGTTTGGGGAGATATAGCGCTTAAAATTGCCCACAAAGTTTCCATTAATTCCGATTTAGAGCAATCGGTAAAGTCTTCTGCTTGGGGTTGGGGTGTTAGGATTATAGTTGGCGGTTTCCATTAATTCCGATTTAGAGCAATCGGTAAAGTTTCACGTCAGGAGGCAATGCCGCTAATTACAATATAGTTTCCATTAATTCCGATTTAGAGCAATCGGTAAAGAAGTGTGGGGTGGGGAAGGAAAAACTACCTAAAGAAAGTTTCCATTAATTCCGATTTAGAGCAATCGGTAAAGCAAACGATGAGGCACCCGAGTGCCCATCTGATAAAAAAGGTTTCCATTAATTCCGATTTAGAGCAATCGGTAAAGGCAGGCGGCATCGGAGATGATCAGCTATATGGTGGAGTTTCCATTAATTCCGATTTAGAGCAATCGGTAAAGTAGCAACTTGTCTAAAATCCTATTCTAATGTTTCCATTAATTCCGATTTAGAGCAATCGGTAAAGGGGTGTTGATCATCAATACGCAAGAGCGGACTGTGCAGTTTCCATTAATTCCGATTTAGAGCAATCGGTAAAGTGTATTGACCTAAACGAGGTAACAGTCATGTCTACAGTGTTTCCATTAATTCCGATTTAGAGCAATCGGTAAAGGTTTCTTGGTTATGCACTTGTGCGGGTAACCATTATTGCGTTTCCATTAATTCCGATTTAGAGCAATCGGTAAAGAAATACCTCTAGAGCTAAAATCTAGAGGTATTTTTTGTTTCCATTAATTCCGATTTAGAGCAATCGGTAAAGTCACGGGCAACTTAGCACCGTGGATAATGGCATGGGAAATGTTTCCATTAATTCCGATTTAGAGCAATCGGTAAAGTATTTTCTGGAAGCAGAAACAGGGGACTTTATTTTGAGTTTCCATTAATTCCGATTTAGAGCAATCGGTAAAGGTTAAAGATTTATACAGATATTCTGTATTCCCCTGTGTTTCCATTAATTCCGATTTAGAGCAATCGGTAAAGAGTTCGTTCAGGAGCCTTTGCCCCGTAAGGCTTCCAGCCGCCAAATCGACGCATCTCTGAAAAAGATTGTACATCTTGTGCGGAATTAAGTAAAACACATACCTCAAACCCTTGCCCTGTAAAGCATCGACGCATCTCAACGAAAAATATAGGGTTTCAGCGATTTGGGGAGATGCGTCGATGAACATCTCAAACTCCTCATCCTCTTTGCGCCTCTGCGCCTCTGCGTGAAATAAATCATCTGTAAAAAAAAATTTCGTCATTCGCATGAAAAGGTCTTTACATCCTCAAAATTTCCGCCAAGATATAAAAGTCACAATAACTCACCCAGCCTTACATAACTCCTAATTACCCAAATCGAGAATTATTACAAAGTATAACCACTGAATAAAAACTCAAAATTCTACAGTAATTTAAACAAGACTGCAACCAGTGACAAAAGCAAACGTGACCAAATATACAGCCATAACCTTTGCTCCCGTCCAAGGATTTATTGAGAAATCCCGTAAACTCCGAGACTTGTACGGTGCATCATTGATTCTCTCATACCTCAGCCAGCAGCTAGTAAAAGAAGCCCAAAAAACCACAACAGTCATATCCCCAGGACTTCCCAAACTTCAAAAAGGAATGCCAAATCGCATCCTAATAAAAGGACAATTTTCCAAATCACAAGCAGAAAAAACTCTCTTATCAGCATGGAAAGGAATATTGTACGAATGTCGCACATGGATAGAAGATAAAGTCTCAGATAAATACCACTGGGAAAGAGAGTGGACAAACTGGGGAAACCACGCCTGGGAAATCTTTTGGGGAGAAGGCGACAGCATTCCACTAGCGATGGACGACTTAGAAACCCGCAAACTTTCCCGTGGATGGACAGCGCTTAACTGGATAGGAGAGAGTTCTAGTTTAACAGGAACAGATGGAATCGCATTTCCTGGATTGGGTGGAAAAGCCAGAGATCCTAAATTTATCACCTATTCTTTAGAAGACGAAGAAATTAAGAAATTTTATCAAGCATTAGCAGCAATCACCGAAGAACCAGAAGAAGAAACCCCAGAAGGTAAATTTATTGCACCCAAAGAAAAACTGAGTATTCCCGAATTAGTAAAACGTTTAGTTACCTGGCCTGAAATTCGAGACAACCTCAAAATAGAACCATTAGATAAAGGTTTTAGAGAAATTCAACGCAAACCCCAACCAACTAAAAATATCCCTGGACAATGGACGGGTTGGTTTATGGGAGATGGCGATAAAGTTGGCGATTATTTAAAAGAATTAGCTGCTAAAAATAATGGTGATGAAGAACTGAAAAATTTTACTCATGCAATCCGTGATTGGGGCAAAGAATTTGGCGAGAAATTCAATTTGCACGAAAAATTAGGTAGAGTAGTTTATGCAGGTGGAGACGACTTTCTAGGCATAATTTACAGTAAAAATCCTGCCGAACCTATTCCCCCATTCAAAGCATTTGAATGGTTGATGACATTAAACAATAAATGGAAAGAACATAAACAGCCGATTAATATCAGTGTTGGTTTTGTTTGGGTTGCAGGTAGCGTCCCCCAACGAGATGTCCTACAACATTGTCGAGAAGCCGAAAAACTAGCTAAATCTTTAGGAAGAGATAGAGTTACTATTCGCATAGTCTTTAACAGCGGTCAATACGTGCAGTGGACTTGTCCCTGGGATTATTTAGACATATTAACCAAATACCAAGACAGAGAGAAAAAATCAAACTGGAGTCATGTATATCAAGATTTAGCACAACTAGAATCACGACGTGCATTTAATATTGATAAAAAAACATTTGTCGAAAAATTCCCCATTGAATTCTTCGATATTTATTTCCCAGGCGAAGGTAAAGAATTGCTCAATCCTGAACGTGCCAAACATCTCGTCGGTTTTAGTGACGAAGATGATGCTTATGAAAGAAACAAAGCCACAATTGAGTGGATAAGTAACTTAATTCAAGTAGGCTGGCATTTATGTAATTAAGTGACAATAAAACCAAACATGTTAACTAATCCAAAAATAAATTTAGTTCGTAGTGAGGGCTTCAGCCCTCAAACTAGGGCTAAAGCCCTCACTACAAACCTTAAATCTTAACGCCACTGTACCTATGTTCAAATACATAATTACAATCAATCCATTGGGATTAATGTATGGAAGTGCAGGTGCATTTCTTTCCCCAGAAAACTTAGTCGGTCGTTCCGGTGCAAAATTTCCCCCAGAAGCCGCCACACTTTCAGGATTAATGTTTAGCGTCAACAAAATTACCTCAAAATATCCTCAAAAAGAATTGCGTGAGAACCTATTTGTAGCTGGCCCTTTTTGGGCGAAACTCAAAGACAAGCAAAATTTTTATATACCCATCCCTTGGAATAAAATCATCGCCAAAAAAGCAGTAGATGAGTGGGAATTAAAAAATGGTCAATGGCAATTAGAAAATAAAAGTGAGAAACTAGAACCTGATTATCGTTGGCAAACCATAAATTCCTGGGGAATAGCACCAAAAACCCTGAAGTCTAATGAGTCTGTAGCTAAAAATCCTTGGGAATACGTTTCCTTTCTCCATCCCAAAATCAAAACATCTGAACGTTGTGTAGAAAAATCAGACGGACTCTTTCTAGAAAACTCCGTCCAAATGTCAGACGATAGTTGTTTAGTTTATCTCTCAACCTATCCTCTAGAAAACGGCTGGTATCGCTTCGGCGGAGAAAATCACATAGTCGAAATCGAGTGCGAAGAACTTAAAAATAAAAAATTCTTAACCCTATTAAATCAGCCAATTCAACGCACCTTTGCCTTAATTGCACCAGCTACATGGGGTTCAAACCGCTTCTCTCACCGCCATCCTCAACATAAAACCTTTCCTCAAACCATAGAAATGCTAACAGATAAACCAGTACCCTACCGTTACCGCGCCAAAGGTAACTTAGGAAGAGGACGTTACGCCGTTCCTGCTGGTAGTGTTTATGTTTTAGCCGAACCTTTAAACAAACCTTGGTATCAATGGGACGAAGCATGGTTCCCCGAAGAAGGTTACAGCCTAAAACGTGTAGGATGCGGTTTATGTTTACCAATAGAAATTAAAGGAGTCGCCTAAGATGTACAAAAAAGCTTATGGAATTATAGAAACCTTAGCACCTTTACACGTAGGTGCAACCGCCGGAGAAGAAAGCGGAAATTTAAACTTAATATTCCGCGACCAATTTACTCAAACAGGAATACTTCCAGGTAGTTCAATTCGCGGCCGCCTGCGTTCCGAAATGCGCCTGATAGATGGAGAACAAGCTGCAAATTATTGGTATGGTGATGCAGCAGGTTCCGAACAATCAGAAATTAATAACGAATCAATTATCAAATTTGAATACGCTTCTATTCTCTGGTTACCAGTCTTTTGTCCAGGTCAACCAATAGTGTGGGTAACAAGTCCGCGTCTACTCCAACGCTACCAAAGAATAGCTGGCGATACCGTCAAAATAAACGGTAAATCTCTCAAAGAAATAGAAATACCAGACCCTTACACAGGTTCCAAAAACTTAAAAGCGCGAGGTTCGGGAAGTCAAAAAACTTTATTTTTCAACTTAGGTTTTTTAAGCATTAAAAAAGATCCATTAGACTTATCCCCTTGGTTCCCATCCGGCAAAGAAAAACCATCAGTAATTGTAGAGGACAGCGACATATCCATGATTCACGACATGGCATTATATCGTCAAAGTCGCGTCCGTTTAAAACCCGATCAAAAAGTAGTTGAAGGCGGCGGCTTCTTCAACACCGAAGCCTTACCCGAAGGAACCATCTTAGTATTTCCCATCGCCATCAGAGACGATAAATCAGGAAAAAAATGGCAACCCTTCAACGACACCCAAACCACAGACATTTACCTTGGTGGCTTAGAATCCATCGGCTTCGGTCACTGTACCTTAACCTTAAACGGAGTCTAAACCCTCAAACTCTTCTCTGCGCCTCTGCGCCTCTGCGTGAAATAAAAAAACTGACTCATCATCATACCAAATTAGCAAAAGATGTATCGTTTCGCACCATCAGAAATTCAAGGTGCGTTAGCCTACGGCATAACACACCCTACAAATCTTTAATTACGAATTACTATCACTTATGACCTGGAAATCCTACGACTTAGACCAAGAAGCACAACGCCTAGTCCTCAAACACCGCGACCAAAAAGGAGTCATCGGTCAATCTCACAAAATGCGAATCACCGTAGCATTCGGCTTAGAAAGATTTTGGGGAGAACAACTAAGACTCTTAGAAAAAGAACCACCAAAAGGTCAATATTGGCGCGATACCTGGAAAAGCTTTACCAAAATCATGCAACAGGCCGGCATTAAACTACCCCAAGAAGATGTTAGCAATAATAACACCGCAAAAATTCAAGAAGTCGCAGCCGAATTGTGGAAACTTCCCATTGAAGACCAAAGAATTTGTTTAGCCGTCCTCACTCAATTTTGTGACAGCTTAGTTTGGTGGACTCAGCGCTATAAAAAATCAGGAGTTGGCGATGACGAATAGTAATGAAGTCCCGTTAATGTTTCAAGCCCAAATTTCCGGACGCGGACAAATACAATATATTAGAAACCCCGAACAATCAGAAAGATGGGTTGATGAATGGTTAGAAGCTGCTGCAACCGAACCACCTAAATTTAGCAGCAACGTTAAAACAAAAGAATATCAAATAACTTGGCGTTTCGTTTCCAATAGCGGACAAGATGAAGATATCATTCGGCCAGTCATCGCTGCTAAAGGATTTCCTTTTTACCCAGGCGCAAGTATGAAAGGCGCATTTTTACGCGCCTGTACCCCAGAACAAGCTAAAAAATACTGTGGTGGAAAAATAACTAATAAAGATACCCAACCAGGAATTTTACGCTTTCATGGTGGTTATCCCAAAGATGCAACATGGGTTGAAGAACCATTAATTGATGTAGTTCACCCTCAACAAGATTGGCAAGTGAAAAATAACGGTAGTCACTCAGCCTTTATTCAGATATCCCTTTATAAACCCACCTTAGTATTTGGCATTTCCAGCACCGAAAAACTAGACACCAGTGAATGGGAAATCATCTGGAGTATTTGGGATAAAGCCATAGAAAAAGGTATAGGTTCTAGAGTTAGTGCAGGTTACGGTCAACCGATAAACCACCCAGAAACCAAATTAATAACTGTTAACCTACGCGGACAAGGATTAGCCTCACAATTAATCGATAAAACCGGAGAATTTCGACCAAATACTTTTAAAGCCGCCTTACGCGGTCACACTCTGCGATTATTTAGCAGCGTTACCGATGAAAACACAGCCGAAGAATTAACCAGACAACTTTGGGGAGGTTTCGCCGGGAGAAATGGCGCAGTTGTGGGAGAGTTAGGAATTTCTTTTAATGCCGTTGATTTAGAAATGGATGAATATAAATATGGTAGGAATATCATGCCTACCTATGACTTAAATGTAGGAACTTTGAATATTCTTTGCATGGGTTCATTCTCCAAAGAATATAAAAAAGAATTGAAGACATTAGCAACACAAATTTTAAGATTTGCAATGTTGCTTGGTGGCTTTGGAAAATCCTGGCGACGCATTGACCACCGTCTCTTTTTTCCAGAGTATTTAAATGGTAAACCAATGATAGGTTGTCATTGGCAATTTACCCCACAATCAAATCAATATTACTTCCCAGTAAATAGCCTCAGCCATATCACAAATATCTTGAATGATATTCAAAAAACTGTAAACAACTGGCTGAAATTAAAAGGGAAAACCCCAACTAATAAATTAAGTTCTTGGCGCGAATCATTCCATCCGCAAAAAGTCCAAATCTGGGGACGCATTGCCCAAGATGAAGATGACAGTTTAGCCGTGAGATGGTTTCACGCCAATTACCAAGGAAGCAAATCAATTAAAGGTTCAAGTATCACAGGTAGAATGAGCCAAATCGGTAGAATTTGGCATCGTATGTACCCGCACTATATCAGAAATAAAGAAGGAGAAATCAAGCGTAAAGGTCGAGAATATGTAGAGTTATTGACAATTTTCCCTGACAAAAAAGATGAAGTAACACAGGAATTTTTAAATTTTTTACATAGTAGTGGTTTTACAAAACTTTGGGGAGAATAAATTATGAGTATTTGGATTTTAACAACAGGTAATAGTGATGTCATCCTCAAACGTGAGCAAAATTGGGGAAGTTTGTATGGTGAAGTCAGATATGATTTGAAATGTGACGAATTTGCTTTACCTCTCCCACTAAACCCCAAAGATAAAAGTGCTGGTTATACTATACCTGCTAGAGTTTTAGGTTTAGTATATGAAAACCAGCCTGATTATTACGAACGAGATTTAAAGTTTCCATTGCTTGATACTTATTGTGAATATTTACTAAGGGAAAAGATCAATTTAGAAAAAATTATAATTTTGGTAACAGACCAGAGCAAAATTTTTGAAGAAGGTCAAATTATTAACGAAAAATGTCCTTACTGGCAAGACACTTGTACACTTAAACCTCTATTACAATGGTATTTTAAAGAGAAATTTCAAGAGAAATTTAACTGCCAACTAGAATTTTTAGATATAAAACCAACAAACCCAGATAAGAAAGGTATAGATAATTGGAATGAAACCCTTTCTTTGGTAGAAAAAGAATTCCGCCAGTTAGACTATAATCCATTAAAAACAGTTTATGTTAGCCATCAAGCTGGAACACCAGCCATATCTTCTGCGGTGCAATTTGTTAGTTTAGGCAAATTCAAAAATGTTAATTTTTTAGTTAGTAATGAATATTTTGATGAAAATTATCAGCAGGCATCAAAATCTGAAGCTATTCCAAGTTCTAATTATTGGCGGGGGATGCAAATTCAAAAAGCACAGCAGTTAATTATAAGTGGCTTTCCTGGATCTGCACTCAAAATATTAGAAAATATCAAGGGAATAGATAAAAATGCTATTATTGAATTAAAAAGTATTGTTGATTTCTTCAATCTATATAATCCCCGAACAAATAGCATTGAAGATTTGACTATTTCCGAAGCTACTCAACGAATTGTTGACGCTATTGACCTCATAGGCTTTTTCTTTAATCAAAAAAATTATCTCCAAGGTATCAGTCTACTAGCGGCGGCTCAAGAAACTTTTTTAAAGGCAGCTATCTTATCACAAGTAGCATTGATTAATGAAACTGTGATTATAAATAATAGCTCTCAAAAAGCCTCTGATTTGATAGCATGGACTCCTTCAGGTTTATTTTTACATCAATCTGTTAACAATCAAAGCATTAATTTCAAAACTGACATTTTACAAAAATTAAAATTCCCAGTCAATAAATATAATATAGATAAAGATTTTAAATTGACCAACAAAAATTTTGCTCTAATTGCTTGGTTAAACAATATAGATAAGACTTTTGTCAAGTGGCCGTTATTACTTTGGTATTGTGACCCGAATAGAAATACAGAAGATGACCTGCGTAACCAATTAATGCACAACTTGTGCGGCGTAGAGGATAGTGAAGTGATTGATTATTTATTAGGATATAAAACTCATCAAGTAACTGATGTTATGTCAGCTTACGTTAATCATGTTAAGCAACCGTTTTTGAATGCAATCAATCATTTTAAGCTTTCTTACAAAAGAGAGAAGTTGTCTAAGAGACTTCAAGAAATCGCAAATTCTCTGATTTGACTATCTAATACCAATTCAATTAGTGATTGCAACACATTCTGGGGTGAAGACGCGATGAATCGCGTCTCTACAAAATGGTCTATTTGTATAACAAATATTTTGTGTAATGGTATTACAGTTTTCATCGTATAAGCATTAACTCCCACAACTGCGCCAAAATGACCGAAAATAATTGAGTCAAACCAACAGGAGTAAATTTATCATGTCTCCCCTGCTAACAGCGATCGCCACCCTCGGCTATGCCAAAAGACTCTTATGGAGTCTCACTCTCACAATACTCCTAACTTTAATGCTTCCTGGCGCTACCTGGGCTGCTTCTAGCTTAGGACTTAATAACGGTCATCTGAGTGCTTGTCCTGCTTCCAACAACTGTGTTGTCAGTCAAAACGCAGATGACAAACACGCCATTAATGCGATCGCCTACCACACAAACCGCGAAGTAGCAAAAGAAACCTTACTCAAAGTCCTCACCGTTGTTCCCCGCACACAGGTTATCGAACAAACAGATAATTACATCCATGCTCTCTCCAAAAGCCGCATTTTTCAATTTATCGATGATGTAGAGTTTTATTTTCCTGTGGATGAACCAGTGATTCATGTGCGATCGGCTTCTCGCGTTGGAGAATCAGATCTCGGCGTTAATCGCAGACGTATAGAACAAATTCGTCTAGCTTTACGCGATTTAAATATTTGATTTTAGCGATTTCTGATTCAAGTATTGTGAATTCTGAATTCTGACTCCTGACTCCTGACTCCTGACTCCTGCTTTATTGTTTGAATTGGTGGACGTTGATTTTTACCTTCGCTATAACCTAAATCATACATACTCGCTGCTTGAGAATCTTGTTCTGGTGACATTTTAAACCGCCCAGCCCAAGCATCAGATTTTCCTAAGTTAAACCAATCTTCATCAGTCATCTCAAAGACAAATGTGTTAAAAGTGGTTTTTTTGATGTAGGTATCCATATAACTATTCCATACTGCTACAAAAGGCTTTTGTACACTACCCTATTGCCATAATGACAATAAACTTAGTGAAGATTACCTCTTCCCTAAGTATGAAAAGATATAAGTTGTCACGCATTTAATTTGTATGTCTTTTGATGTTGACTGTTGACTGTTGACAGTTAACCGTCAACAGTCAATGAAGCAGGCGATCGCTTTAGCAGCACCCCCTTACAACTTGTTGCATTTATATCAAGATTTGAATGAATTGGTATCAACCCTGATGAATAGACAATTCTAAATTTTTATGAAAACCGATACAAAATATTTCCACTTTCACCTACTTCAAAAGAAGCATTTAGTTCCTTGGCTTTCTCATCTAAATATTCTTTAGCTTTTTGGGTTGATATATCAGCATTTTTCGCCATTTGCAATACTGTAATCGTTCCAGAATTACTCTCAACTAATTCTAAAAACACCGATTGAAGATGCTTTTGTTCTGCTTCCAAGAGTAAAGTTTTTTGTTTTTTACTCTCCTGAATTACAGACCAACTCAACCAACTTCCTATCATTGTTGACGGAATTGTGAAAACAACTAAAGCAGCTACAGCACCTTTTTTGTCTTCAGGGGTAGTTTTAGGATTGATAATTTCCCAAAGCATCCCAGCAGACAATGGTATGCCAAATACGAGAAAAAATAACGCTAAAAACTTTTTAACTAATTTCATATAACTTTTACTCGCTGACTAATAGACAAGAGTCAGAATCCACAATTGGTGAATACTCTACCCATAAAGAGATAGAGTATTAATGTTTCTTCAAGGATACATCAACAAAATACGAGAATGCTTACATTATAATTTGTATAATCTAAAACGTCTTGCCTAAAAATTAGTCTTACCTGAGTTTGTCTTTCTTGACGTGAGAAATTACAGCAAGTCATAAATACAACTTACCAATTTGCTAATATTTCTAAGTAGTGGTTCATTGTATTAACTTTGCTCAGTGAATTAACTTTTTAACTTATTTTCTTCTTCCTCTTTCTTTGCGTACTTCTCTGACGAGACGCTACGCGAATGCGTACTTTGCGGTTTGTTCTTTAAAACCCTCATCATAACTAATACGATAAACCACCAGTTATGTTTATTTTTCTTGAACCACTAAAACTGATTTCACAGGCCGTTTGATGAAATTTCCCTGCAAATCAATTTTTCCGTAAAAAGTTTTACCCTTGTAATAAAGCGAAGACGAACTACCACCATCTAAATTCATCGCTTTCTCAACACCAAGGGTTTTCATAAAATCTGCTAACGCTGGTAACGAAATTCCCGAATTAGCCCCACCTAAAGATTTTTGACTAACCATGACTAAAACAACACTTCCATCACGGGTAATTCCTACAGCAGTTCTAGCATTGAGTTGGTTGCTACCAAGTGCATCTCGTTTATTAACTTTATCTACAAAAGCTTCTTCTACTAACGTCAGTTGTGGTAATAGTTGCGGCCCAGCGCCTATAGCATCGATTAACTTACAACCGTCTGGTGGTGGTTCATTGTGCAAAGCAATATCATATTTGATATTTTCCCCGCATAGATAACGACGGAATTCTGTGCGGTTGAGAATTTTACTTAAGTAAGGTTTTAAGTTGGGATTATTTACTAAGCGATGGTTTTGTTTGGGGTCAGCTACCAATTTTCCTTGTATGATGACATAGGATGTAGTTTTTTGGTTGGCTGGATCGAAAAAGCCTGCATTAAAAATGGCGATCGCTTTATACTTTTGGGCAAACTCTTCTACAGTACCTACTTTGTCTGATAGTGCAGGAGTTACCAAAAATTGACTGTTAGCTGGAACGAATAGAACATTCGCTATGCTTTCGGCTAAAGTGCGCTGTTCATAGCGGATAGATTTTGGTGGTGAAACTGCAACAGTAGGTATTGATGTCGGTAAGGAACGCATATTAAACCACAACACCATTCCCAAACTGACCAATGTCAAATTCAATAGCCAAATTTTCCTCACTTGTTACCCCCAAAAATAGCTGCCATATTCTTATGGATGCTAGCTTATAAACCAGATGCAGTTTAAACTAGCTTTTGCAATTTTAGAGGCTATATTTTAAGAAATGTAAAGAAAATTCAGTGGAGCGATCGCTACACATGAAGATTGATTTTAGGTATTACTGAATAATGAAATAATTAAAGCTGCTATTGTTAACAGTCAACAGTCAACGCTTTAACCAAAATAACTTATTTATTAAAACCGTAAAATCTCAAATTTTTGTCAGATTGCAAATCTTGTTCTAATTGCAATGCTTCATTTAAAATTGCTTGCGTAAATTTTATACTTTTTAAGTAAGTATAGTAAGCTGCCACTGGTACTGTTAATACATCACTCCAGTCTTGTTCTGCTTGATGAAAGTTTTGAATTTTTTGTTTGTTTCCAGAGTATGAGTTATCATCTGTCAACCCTAAGTGTTGAATTTCTCTCATTGCTGGTAGTTGAGAAACCAACCCATTATGATAGTCTCTGACTGTTAGCAAATAATCATAAATCTGACGGGAAAGTCGTTTGCCAACAGGTTGTAGTAAATTACAAGCCAGTGTAGGAATAATATGCCAAGTCTCTGCTAGTAAATCTCGATCTAAACCTGATATTTTAGCAGGAATCAGCAAATCTATATTACTCACAAAATCTGTTTCTACTGATAGCAGCATCACATAAACAATCAACCATTCCTCTGCTATATTTTCTGATAATTCAGGTTCTTTAACAATCATTACATAGCGAGGTGGTGAATTACCTGCTAAAAAATTGCGTGCTAAAGAAGAGTACAAATTTTGTTGCTCTCTACTCAGGAAATTTAAAGGACTTGTTATTGAGCCATTAACTTTCCAAATTTCTCCAGGTTTTGGCGTTAAGATATTACACTTTTGCTTTTTAAAAAAAATTAATTTTCCAAAATTTACGTGCATAAATTTTTTCTTGAATCAACGTTCATTGACAACCAAAACATCAACATAGGATAGTATTCAATCCATATCTAATGAATGATTGAAATTTTTTATCTATAACAACAGCTTAGTTGGTTAAGACATCAACAAATGAGAAAATTTAGATACAGAAATAACTTTGATTCAGCCCCTATTTTATTAACTTACCACTGCTGTATTGACCTACGTTGTGATGTTTGATGTTGGTATTTTTTTTGCAGTTTATCCTTCATATTTTTAATTTCCAATAGTCCTAATAACTCTGCAATCTGCTTTAATAGTTCTTGCCATCGCTTGGAAACTTCACCCTGACTGATTTTTAATTCAGCAGCAATTTGAGTTTGTGTTTTACCATCAACTTTTCCTTGCCATAATTTAAGATAATTTAGGTGTGGATAGCATTTATCAAGTTTGTCAATAGACTCTAGAGCTTTCACAATTAAATCTGCACGCTCTATTGCATCCAATGTGCTAAATTCATCAGGAATTGTGTCTAATAGAGACATATCTGTTCCTGGAAGGTTATCATCTAAACTCTGGTACTTCCGCAGACTTTCTTTACGAACAGAATCAATAATTGCACATCTAGCTACAGCAATAGCCCAGTAATAAAATTCTTTTACATTCCCTTGGCGAAACTTTCCCGCTTGAAAAGCCAGGAAAACTTTTAAATGGGCAATTTGTAAAGCATCTTCCCAAGATAAACTTGTTCCTCTGGTGTATTTGCGAGCTATTTTTTCTAATCTCTGACGATAGTCTAATTTCAGCAGAATTTCTTGATAAGAAGACAATGATTCTTGTTGTAATAGCATAAATTATTAAGCAAAATTAATTTTCTATCCCAAATGCTTTTACATCTTGAAAACAGACTCAATAGGAAATTTCAACAAATAAACAACAGATTAAATGGTTGATTGCTGACTTTTATTATGCAATTTAAAAGCCTAGACTATGTTTTCAAGCTGGATTACTTGTGTTTTATGGAAATAATTCGGTAAGTTCTAGTAAAACAACTTATCTTTCTAAAATAAATTTAAGGGAAAACAAAGAAAATAATGATGTTATTAAACAAGCAAAATGGACAATAATACGGGTATTATTGTTTTATTTTTGTGAATCAAGACATAAAAAAAAGATAAAAAGAGCTATTAATTAGAATGAAAACTTTTCATAAATTGATTAGTAACTTAATTATCGGCGATTAAATGAGGTAATATTCAAGTTCTAAAAAACTTGGAAATGACATTATTTAATGAATTTAGTCTATGATATTGCCAGACATAAATATTATGTATAATAAAATACTTTCATTGAACTCAAGTATTGTATATGAAAACTACTATGGGACTCCTATTTGATTTTTGAAAAAAATCAATACTCCTCTAGTAGTCTACCAACCCAAAAATGCGCTTCTTTCGGGCTGAGGAAACGGGTAAAGGGTAAGGGATTTAAAACCTTTCCCCTTTCTTCTTTTCCCTTTACCCCGCCAACTGGCGTACTACTACCTCCCTTCTTTCCTGTTCCCTTATGGTGCTTGCGCTGCGCGAAGGCGCACCAAGCAAATCAATTCAGGAATCAAAGCGGATTCCTATATTATTGTTGTAAATTTCCAAGACACAAAACGATTTATGTCTTATAAATATCTGCAAATACCTGTTTTCAGGATAGTCTTTTACATATAATAATCAGTGAGAAAAGTGGACTAATGCAATCAACTAAAAGCCAAGCCCTACTAACATTAGAGGAATAAAATTTGTGACTAAAATAGTAATTTATACCTTGTCTTCTAATTTTATAAACCGATTTATACACCATCTCACTACAGAAGAAGCAAAAACTATATTGGCAGGTGCTTATCCCTATGGCATTGAGATAATGAATACCACTGATAGGACGTATATCAATGCTGCTGACAATAGTACTAGATTTGATGGTGGAGGCTTCAATTCAATTAATTATCATGATAATAATATCAACACAAGAACCAGTTCCAGGTCAATATACAATTAATTTATAAAAATCCGATGATAACTAACATTATGAAAAAAATTGTTATTTCTGCTTTACATCCTAGTTACATAGAAAAATTAATTCACAATCTTACTAAAGAAGAAGCAGAAACTATATTAGCAGGTGGTTTTCCCTATGGTTTTTGCATCATGAACACTACTGATAGAACATATATCAATTCCATTGATACTAGTGTTAGATATGATGGTGGAGGCCCAGGTTCAATTAACTATCATGATAATAATATAAATACAGTAACCAGTTCCAGGTCAATATACAATAGATTTGTTTATTAGTTTTGATAATTATTGCAGATCTAGCATGATAAATTATTGATAAACCGGATTTATCACTTGTAATAAATCCGGTTTTTTATATTTTATAAATACAAAAACAAAAATAAAAATCCCCAGTGAATTCACTGAGGTTAATAAAGCAAGTATTCAGGAGTTAGTCACGGCAGAAATCGATATCAAAAAATCTTAGGTCAGGGTTTAATCAATCCAAACTAAATTTATCTATGAATTTAATGATGTCTATTTCTTCCGTTCTTATTTTCTTTAACGAATATCGAATGGAAAATATTCCTACATTAGCAATTGTCTGAGAAATTATTTGTCATATAACACTAAATTTGCATAGGAAGTATTGTTTGAAGTTGTTAGAACAGCTTTGTAGCAAAGGCTTTTAATCCAAAATCGACATCACAGACTCAATAAGCTGACGCCAATTTGGCGAACTGATGGAATATTCTGCATTGAGTGTTCGTTAAAGATAATAGGAACAGTTCACAAACAATGAAGTTTGGCTATCAGCAAAGAATTTACTTTAATATGCTGTCACGCATTTAACTTGCACATCTTTTAATGTTAGCTGTTGACGATTGAAAGTTAATCGTTAACAATCAACGAACCTGATGACTGATTGTGTAATTTATAAGCGTAATAGCTGATTTATCTGAATGCGAACTGTGACTAAAAACAATGTGCGTACCTTTTCACTGTGAAAAAGTGCCACTATACCTTGACCCTAATGCCTTTAATTACACAATATGCTGCAAATTATAGATCTCGAAAATAACAAACTACTCAGTGAAATTTCCAGTGAAGAATCTGCTAGCGTTACTGGCGGTGGACTTGAATCCTTTGGTGTCGCAAGTATTCTTGCAATAGCCACTGGCGTTTTTAAAGACCCAATTGTACAAGCCATACTATTATTTACTGCAATTAACCCTTCTCTTGAATAAGCTTTTTTCCATAAGTTGAAGAACATAACGCGCCCTTATTCGGTTCTTAAAAGTGAATCAAGTGGGCGTGTTATTAAATCTCTGATGTTAATAGTTGACCGTTGACTGTGAACTGTCAACGGTCAACAACCACCAATAGTTATCCTGTTTTAGCGTGCAGATGTACACAATATGCTGCAAATTATCGATATCGAAAATAAGGAACTTTTTAGCGAAATCTCCAATGAAGAATCTGTTAGTGTTAGTGGCTGTGAAGTTGCTCCCTATGCCTTTGCAGCCGCCGCACTCACCGCCGGACTTTTTGCTGGGTTAATTGCCTTTGGAGTTAGTTCTCTGATGTCAGAGATGGCCAATCCAACCGCCGGAAATTTTGCACAAGTTTAATCTTCCGATTTGGGTTATGAATTTTATTTAATGTTAAAAAATATTTACCTGAATCCTACCCGTAACTCAAAACGATGTAAATACCTTTTCGCTATGAATCAACGTCACTTCACTCTTAATTTTGATGCTATTAACTATACAATATGCTACAAATTTTGGATCTCGAAAATAACGAACTGTTCGCACAAATATCTTCTGAAAAATCTACTACTGTATTAGGAGGTATTGTTGGTGTTGATTTGGCTAACATTCAGGATGGTATCAATAACGTCTCAAATAGCCTTAGCCTTTTTTCTTTAGATGGCAACAAGTTATTTACGATTGATTTTTCAAGATTAACTATTAATTTTGTCATCATTTTACCTATAGGAACACCAGAAGTTGTAAGTTTGACTAATGCGAGTTAAATATTTTTGATTTTCACTGAGTGAAGTATCAATTTTAGGGAACCAAGCAAGATATAGCAATCCTATTTGAGTTGTGAAAAATATCAGTGCTAATTGTTGATTGTTGACTGTCAATTGTTAACAATCAAAAGCTTTTACACAAGATTTCGCTTTCTCATTTAAAACTGCTATATCAAATTTGTTTGACTTTTCAATTATGCTGTAACTGTTGGCGTGATTGAATGCAAAAGCTTTGCACACTAACTGGGAAAATATAATTATGGTATACAAACAAAGGCAGCCATTAACAAAACCTGTAAATTGGTATTTGATAATGTTGACAGCTGCTATGGCTGTGGTTCCTATTACACTTTCTTTCTACAGTTTTTCACGATTTCAGTTGACCTCTAAATTAGACTCATCTGTTCCTAGTGATTCTCCCACAATAACTGCTGTTACTGCTTTAGGATCTTTGGAACCTGAAGGAGAAGTTATTCGTTTATCTGCACCTAATTTTCAAGGCGGCGTTCGAGTGGGGAAACTTTTTGTTAAACCAGGAAGTTGGGTGCATGAGGGACAAATAATTGCTGTTCTTGATAGTTATTATCCACGTCTTGCAGCTTTAGAAAAAGCACAAAAACAAGTATTAGTAGCGCAAGCTAATCTCAATCAAGTAAAAGCGGGTGCCAAAGTTGGAGACATATCTGCACAGCAAGCAACAATTACTCGCCTACAAGCTGATTTGTTGGGAGCCATGTCTGCACAACAAGCTACAACTGCTCGCCTAGAAGCAGAATTGCGTAATGCTGAAAGCGAAAATCAGCGTTATCAGCACTTATACAAAGTGGGTGCTATTTCTGCTTCTGAGTCAGAGACTAGGCGTTTGCGAGTCGAAGTTCTTCAACAGCAGTATAACGAAGCCAAGGCTTCTGAGAATCGAATTGTAAAAACTATTGAACAGCAGTTGATAGAGGCCAAAGCCAAGTTTGCAAGTATTACAGAAGTGCGTTCTACCGATGTGCAAGCAGCACAAGCTAATGTCGAAAGTGTCAAAGCTTCAGTCAAACAAGCCCAAACTGAATTGGATTTAAGTTCTGTGCGATCGCCCATAGCTGGGCAAATTCTGAAAATTAATACTCGTCCTGGAGAAATTATTGGTAGTGCGGGAATAGCTGACTTGGGTCGTACACAACAGATGTATGCAATAGCAGAAGTTTATGAAACTGATATTAAAAAAGTACGTCTAGGTCAGTCAGTCGTGATTACTAGTGATGCTTTACCAAAGGAATTACGAGGAACAGTCACAGATATTGGTCTGCAAGTCGAGCAACAAAATATGTTTAATAATTTGCAAGCCGATACAGACAACAAAGTAATTCAGGTAAAAATTCGCATCAATAATATGAAAGATAACAAACAAATCACCGCTCTTACTAACTTACAAGTACAAGTACGCATTGATATTTAAATCTATAGAACGAGCTTGATTTGTGTATCACTTTAGGTTTATCAAATGATTCTTAATATATCTCTGGCTTGGTTACAGCTAGCTCGACAAAAAGCTCGCTTTTTTGTGGCTTCCACTGGAATTGCTTTTATTGCAGTAATGATGTTTATCCAAGTTGGTTTTCAAGACGCTTTATACACTAGTGCTACGCAGTTACATAACAATCTCAAAGGCGATTTATTTATTATCAGTAATCAATATCAATCGTTGACTTTCAATCAAAGCTTTTCACGTTGGTATTTATATCAAATATTAGGATGCGACGGCATAGAATCAGTTAATCCCTTATATATGCAGTTTGCTAAACTCAAAAATTTAACTAATGGCATAAAGTTTCCCATATATGTACTTGGTTTCGATCCAAACCAACAAATTTTAACATTGCCAGATATTCAAAAAAATCACAAATTATTACAATTACCTAACATAGTTTTATTTGATAGTAAATCTCGGTCACAATTTGGGCCAATTCCTCAAGATTTTGAACTAGGAAAACCTGTTACGCTGGAAATATTTAACTATACTTCACCAATTGGTTACAAAGTAAAAGTGGGTGGATTATTTAGTCTCGGCCCATCCTTTGGAGTTGATGGCAATTTAATTGTGAGTGCTTCTACCTTTTTCCAAATATTTGAAGGTCGTTCAGCACAAAATGTAGATATAGGCTCAATTAATCTCAAACCCGATGCTAACCCCCAAAAAGTTTTGGCTATTTTATCTGCTAAATTACCTAAAGACGTGATAGTGATTACACGCCAGGATTTTATTAATTTAGAGAAAAATTATTGGACGCTCAGAGCGCCTATTGGATTTGTATTTCAATTGATGGTGACTATGGTATTTGTTGTTGGTGTAGTAGTCGTCTATCAAATTCTTTATAGTAATATCGCTAGTCATTTAGTGGAATATGCAACCCTCAAAGCAATGGGTTTTAAAAATCAATATCTACTCATTGTAGTTTTTCAACAGGCTTTAATCTTAGCATCTTTTGGGTACATACCTGGGTTTGCCATATCCATAGGTTTGTATGATGTAGCCAAAAGTGTTACTAACTTACCAATTACTATGAGCCTAGACAAAGCAGCTATGGTATTGTTTTTTATAATTTTAATGTGCTTAGCATCTGGGTTTATATCTACAAAAAAATTGCGAAAGATAGATCCCGCAGATTTTTTTAGTCATCTCTAAGGTATTTATCAGTAGAAAATATGTCATAGAAGACTGTTCGCAGTCAACAATCAACTTTTAACCACCTATGTCAGACTTTATTATTAGCATCAAAAACCTCAATTATTACTTTGGCAAACAAATCTTAAAAAGCCAAATTTTATTTAACATCAACCTCAATATTAAATATGGCGAAATTGTCACTATGACTGGCCCTTCAGGTTCGGGTAAAACAACATTACTAAGTTTAATTGGTGGGTTACGTTCCATTCAAAAAGGAAGCATAAAATTTCTTAATCAAGAACTTTATGGCGCTAGTAATGAAGAATTGGGAGAAATACGTCGTCATATTGGCTATATTTTTCAATCCCATAACTTACTAAATTTCTTAACGGCTCAGCAAAATGTTCAAATGCTACTTGAATTAGACAATAATATGCCTCAATCCGAAGCCGAAAAAAAAGCAGAAGCTATGCTTCAAGCTGTTCAATTGGGGAATCGAACTAATTACTATCCATGCGAACTTTCTGGTGGTCAAAAGCAACGAGTAGCAATTGCTCGTGCTTTAGTAAAGCATCCAAAATTAATTCTGGCTGATGAACCTACCGCAGCATTAGATAGTAAATCAGGTCGAGATATTGTGAATCTCATGCAATTATTAGCTAAAGAGCAAAATTCTGCGATTTTAATGGTTACCCATGACAATAGAATTTTAGATATATCTGATAGAATCATTTATATAGAAGATGGACGCTTAGTTAAAGAAGTTTACTGCTGATATCAATAATAAGCTGTGGCACATTTAATTTGGATATTTTTTAGTGTTGGTTTTAACTGTAATTCATAGTGAATTATGACGAATGACTTCTGAATTATCATTGATAAATTTTTAAGATTAAAAATATTTTTTGTAATAAATCAATTAAAACAATGGCTAAAATAATAATTTGTTATTGTCATCCTAATGATTTGGACGTATTTATAAACAACTTGACTTTATCTCAAAGTCAGGCTGTATTTGGAGGTTATATATATGTTAATTTATTTAATGCTACTGGTGGTATAAACAATGCTGAAAATGCCTATTACCTTGGTTCTCATGGGATTAACTTCCACGATAACAGAATATATACAATCGACTATTCCAGGTCTATTTTTAACTGGTTTTATCTTTAGTAAGGTTAGTAAATCTTAAGTAGCGTGCGTTAGACACTAAGCCGTGATGCACCGCTATACAAGATGTTGCGTTAGGTAAAATAAGGTGTAATATTTATTTTATTGAAAGTGGCGATCGCTATCAACACAGTGGTGATTGGACAAAATAAAAGGAACGCACAAAAGAATCAATCACTAATAACTAATGACCAATCACCATCGATATATAATTTTTTACAAACCATACGGAGTTCTCAGTCAATTTACAAAAGAAACTCCCACACATAGCACTCTCAAAGATTATATTGATGTGCCTGATGTCTATCCTGTGGGACGCTTAGACTGGGACAGCGAAGGTTTATTGTTACTAACCAGCGACGGACAATTACAACATCGCCTCGCCCATCCCCGTTTTGCTCATAAACGTACCTATTGGGTACAAGTAGAACGAATTCCCGATGCAGAGGCCATAAAAAGATTACAAACAGGTGTGGAAATTCAAGATTACCGCACTCAGCCAGCAGAAGTTAGGCTATTACCAGCAGAACCACAGCTACCAGAACGCAACCCACCAATTAGATTTCGTAAAAATGTACCAACAGCTTGGCTGGAAATGACCTTGACTGAGGGAAAAAACCGCCAAGTGCGCCGCATGACTGCGGCTGTGGGGTTCCCAACTTTGCGATTGGTTAGGGTCAGCATCGCCCACTTAGAATTAAATGAATTACAACCCGGTCAATGGCGGGACATCACAATATCAGAACTCAAATCTCTGCATAATTTCAGCAAATCAAAAAGTTTTTCCCGCATTCGTGATTTTGATGTTAGTTGAATGTTGTGTGGCTTCAACTTTAGCATAAAATACACTAAGTCTATCAATTTAACGTATTTTAATAGACTTACAAGTAAAAACTGTTAACTGTGAACCGTCAACGGTCAACAGTCAACCACCACGTGTTATTTTTGCAGTTCTCTAACTTTGGCAGTAATGGTAACAACCTACAATGAATATACGTATGCAAACTATTGATAATCGTAAAGTTAAAGGCGGAAAGTAAAAGTTGGCAAAATTGCAAGCACAACCTCTGGCTTTGTCAAGCTCTCAAAAAAATTGGGTTTTAGTTGGTGTGGGACTTGGGGTATTCATGTCTACCTTGGATGTGGGCATTATCAATGTTGCTTTACCCACATTGGTAGAAGCTTTTGACACCACTTTTCCCATAACTCAATGGGCTGTATTGAGTTACCAGTTGGTTAGTTCCGGTTTAGTGTTGGCAGCAACCAGGCTGGGGGATATGTGGGGCAAGAAGTCGTTATATCAAGGCGGACTGATTGTATTCACTTTCAGTTCGTTGTTGTGTGGTCTTGCACCTGGTATCGAGTGGTTAATCGGCTTTCGGGCACTCCAAGGATTAGGTGCTGTGTTTATCTCTGGCCTTGGTTTGGCAATTATTACAGAAGTTTTTCCCTCTTCCGAACGAGGTCGGGCTGTGGGTATCATCGGTAGCGTGGTGTCATTGGGTATTGCTTTTGGCCCTTCGGCTGGCGGACTACTGCTGGGTTGGTCGGGCTGGCATAGTATATTTTTGGTCAATGTACCCCTGGGGATCGTAGCTAGTTTTTTAGTTGCTCGCGTAGTGCCACCTTCTGTAGTCATTGAGGGTAAACAGAAATTTGACCCTTTTGGAGCAATGTTGGCTTTATTGACTTTGGGTAGTTTTGGCTTAGGTATGACACTAGGTCAAAGCCTTGGTTTTAGTAGTATTAATGCATTGATATTACTAGCGATCGCCGCCATTAGTTTGACGACTTTTTTGGTAGTTGAAATGCTAATAGAGCAACCACTACTCGAACTGCACTTGTTTCGCAATCTTCAATTGAGTATGAGTTTGCTCAGTGGGTGGCTAGCCTTCACAGTCATTGGTGGTTCTCTACTAATCGTGCCATTCTTTTTGCAGGGAGTAAAGCAATATCCCACAGCAAAAGTAGGGCTACTACTAGCAGTATCCCCCATACTGAGTGGGTTCGTTGCCCCCTTAGCTGGAACACTTGCAGACCGCTTTGGCACTCAATTAATTAGCTCAATTGGGTTGGGGTTGATGATTGGCGGCTGTTTGGGAATTAGCACCTTTGATGCCCAAATCACTGAAGTAGGCTATATCTCCCGTTATTTTATTTACGGTATAGGACTGGGTTTATTTCAATCCCCCAACAACAGCGCCGTCATGGGAACAGTGCCTCGCGAGCGGCTGGGAATTGGTTCTGGGTTGTTGTCTTTATCGCGCACCTCAGGTAACACCGTCGGAGTTTCCCTGTTTGGGGCAGTATTTGGAGGCTTAATCGCCACTATGGCTGGGGGTGCAGATGTATCTGTTGCTCCTCCAGAAGCAATTGTCATCGGCTTCCAAGGAACTTTTCGTTTTGCCGCCCTAGTACTATGTGCGGCAGCAATGGCATCTGTTTTGAGATTAAGGAAGGAATGAGTGATGAGTGATGACTGGTAAGTCATTAGAATTTATTCCCCTCTGCTCCCTGCTCCCCATGCCCCATGCTCCATGCCCCATGCCCCATGCCCAATCACTATCACTAAGGAAAATGACAAATGACTGGTAAATTACAAGAAAAAGTAGCAATTATTACGGGTGCTTCTTCGGGAATTGGGGAAGCGACGGCCATCGCCTTAGCGGCAGAAGGAGCAAAAGTAGTTCTGGCTGCTAGGCGTGGTGAGCTTCTTGAGGCATTGGCAGAACGCATCCAAGCAAGTGGTGGTCAGGCACTAGCTGTTGTCACTGATATTACTGATGAGACACAGGCAAATAACTTAGTGAGCAAAGCCAATACAGAGTTCGGTCGAGTAGATATTGTAGTTAATAATGCTGGTATTGCTTTGCTCGGTACTATTGAGACCGGAAATCCAGCAGATTGGCGGCGCTCTTTTGATATCAATGTTCTAGGGTTGTTATATGTGACTCACACGGCTTTGCCCATTTTGAAACAGCAACAAGCGGGGCATATAGTTAACATTTCCTCGGTTGCAGGGCGGACAGCGCGAGCTGGTGTAGGTGTTTACAACGCCACCAAATGGGGTGTAAATGCTCTCTCGGAAGCACTGCGTCAAGAAGTCTACAAGGATAATATTCGCGTCACCATCATCGAACCTGGCTTAGTTGATACAGGTATTGATGACCATATTACCGATCCCGTTAGCAAACAACGTATCCAAGAACGACGCAAATCCATCACACCTCTGCAAAGTGAAGACATCGCTGCTGCGATCGTTTATGCTGTCACTCAACCACCACACGTTAATGTCAACGAAATTTTGATCCGACCAACCGGACAAGAAAACTAACACCAATAACCAACAACGAAGTTAGGGTAGCACTGCTGTGCCACCCTGGTGTTCTGGCAAGTCAACTTTGCTGGATGAGGGCTGGGGAAAGAGGAAAGGGAAAAAGTTTTAAATCCTTTACCCTTTACCCCTTCCCCTTTACCCCGCCAAGTGAACTTGGCGAACTACTAGCCTTGCAAGCAATTATTTAGGATTAACAACTACGCATTTACCTGTAAGCATATCTTTGAGGATTACTAAATATTCACCAAATGAAATATATACTGTTTTTTCTGGTAGGACATATGCTTTGGGAAATGGTCGAGTGTAAAGATTAGACATCGAATGATGTAACGAATGTTCTAGACAATGATTATGGGTAATAAATAGAAAAAATCTTTCTATGATACCGCAAGGTTTCAAGTTTCTAGTTTGTAAGTTACGTTCTTTCAGGTCTCCCTCTACAATCAGATTTCCATGCTCTATTAATTCACAATGATGAACGATAAAAGAACCCATCCAACAGGTAAGAAAATAAGAAATTACAATTTGACTTGTGCTTACTCCTAATATTAAATGCGAAGTGTATCCAATTCCTCCCCAAATAATAATCCACATCAAAATAGAAACTATTAATTTTTTATAAGAATACACATGTTTGAGTTTCGGATGCCTGGATATTTTGAAATTGGTTACGAGTATAACAAAGATGTTTCCAAAACATATTTCTAAAAAATTGTAGATAATTCGTAATGATTTATTTTTAATTTCACCTAAAGGATGAAACTCTATATCTTTGTAAGTATTTACTTGAGAATGATGATAAGGATGTACTATGTCAAAAATTTGTGGCTCAAGAAAAATCACCCAAGATAATATTAAGTAAAAAAGCTTATTGTCAATACGGTCTAAATATTCATGCCAACATTCATGCATAAGTTGTGCTAATGAACAAAGAAGATAGACTCCAGGAAAAAGCATAAAGAATATTGCAAATATGTGGAATGAAGCATAAATATAAGGTAGGAAAAACAGATATAATAACCAAAAAAATAAAGTAATTACAAGGTTTACAGATTGTTTGTTTCTTATTGAAATATTATTAATAGCTGTCATAATTTCTCCTAATAGCTACTTCGCCAAGAATCACCACACATTAAAAACAAAATTTTTCAGACATTTCCACCGTTCATTAGATATTAACCATAAATTCCACAAACAAGCCATCTAAATTCAACAATACCTAAAAATTATTAGACATAATACTTAATTCTTCAACTAGAAAATATTAGATTTAATTTTGACAACCCCTTTATAGACATAATCCTGAGAGAATGTACAAGAATTGCTGTTACATTACATACTTACATCTCTCTAAATCCTGCTGCCTAATGAGAATCTGATATTATTAACACGTTGTTTTAGCAGAGCTTATTTATTAAATAAAAATTATCTCAATATTCTTATTCTAAGGCTTTTGGTGCGGCGCTTGGCTACGACACGCACTACATATACTTCTTAGCATTATTGTCAATAGTTCCACCTTCCCCTGACTAAGTTTTAGTTCATTAGTACTAAACTGTTAGATTCTCTTGATCTGTGACACTTTGAGGTGCAGAATGTGAGGTAAAATGCTACACATTGTCTTTTGTATTTTATAAAGGAAGATAGAGGTTAAAATCAAATTAATAAAGCCAATGGCTATAGGACTCAGTGACCATGCGAATTCAGGAAATTTCTGTCAGTGGCTTATTTGGAATTTTTGACCATGTGATTCCATTAAACATGGATGAACGAATCACTATTATTCATGGGCCAAATGGTTTTGGAAAAACAGCCATACTAAGAATTTTGAATAGTTTTTTTAACTCTCGATACTCGGAATTGAGAACTATTCCGTTTCAGAAATTTAGAGTTGAATTTGATGATACTAGTAGCGTTGAAATAATCAAAAATATTAACAAGGTTGAAGACTCTGAAAAAAATAATATTATTTTAAATCTGTATAAAAATGATCAAGAGCCAATTTCTTTTGATATTAAGCCAATCAAGATTCATCGTGATACAGACTTACAGCTTAGTATTTTAGATAAAGTCATTCCAGGGCTAGAGCGAATAGCTGCTCGAAAATGGCTGTATGATTCCACTGGAGAAACTCTTTCTTTAGAAGAAGTTTTAGAGCGCTTCGATCATGTATTACCTTCAAAATTGAGGTCACAAGAAGAGCCTCAGTGGCTAAGAAAATTAAAGAGCAGTATTTATATTCGCCTAATTGAATCACAACGTTTACTTAACTTTATCCCTAACGCTTCTTTCAAAATGTATCGTGGAACACCTGTAATATTGTCAACTGTGTCCGCCTATTCTGATGAACTTGCTAAACTGATGCAAGATAAATTTAAGGAATACGGTACAGTATCTCAATCTCTTGATAGGACTTTTCCAGTAAGAGTAGTAAAGCAACAGCCATCTGTAGATTTAACAGATGAACAACTTCGTCATCAACTAAACGAACTTGAAGCAACTCGTTCTCGTCTTATAGAAGTAGGTCTTTTGGATAAAGATGAAGATTCAGAATTTCAAATCCAACCCCAAGATATAGATGAAAGTACTAAAAATGCTTTGTCAGTATATGTTGAAGATGTGGAAAGAAAATTGAGTGTTTTTGCTGAAATAGCAAGCAAAATAGATTTATTAAGAAAAATCATTAATAAGAAGTTTGCCTACTCGTACAAAAAAATAAACTTTAGTAAAGAAAAAGGATTTGTAATTACAACAAGTTATGAATCTCCATCATCAAATTCAAAAACTCTTTCACCAACAGATTTATCATCTGGCGAACAACATGAGTTAGTTCTTCTCTATGAACTACTATTTAAAGTTCAACAAAACTCTTTAGTATTAATTGATGAGCCTGAATTATCTCTTCATGTAGGATGGCAAATTCAGTTTTTAAAAGACTTGCAAGAAATCACAAAGCTTGCAAATTTAGATATTCTCATGGCTACTCATTCACCAGATATTATTCAAGACCGTTGGGATTTGACGGTTGAACTAAAAGGGCCTGAGAAATGAGAGATTTGCTTTCAGTTGACCGTGATGCGAACAAAATTAGATTACTGCGAAGCACTTATTCAGGAACTTTTGTATTAGTGGAAGGTGATTCTGACAAGACTTTCTACAATCGTTTTGTTGACGAATTAGCTTGTAAATTAATCGTTGTTTCGGGAAAACCATCAAGTAAGCAGCGCGTGATAGAGGTTTTAGAAATTTTAGAAAAATCAAATTTCCAAGGAATTTTAGCAATTGTTGATGCAGATTTTGATCGTTTGGAAACTTCTACATTTAGTAGTCCTAATCTTCTTCGTATCGATACTCATGACCTTGAAACTATGCTGATTAGCTCACCAGCATTGAACAAAGTAATTGCCGAGTTTGGTTCTGAAGAGAAAATTACCAAGTTTAATCTAGACGTAAGATCGGTATTACTTGAAACTGGAAGATCAGTAGGTTATTTACTTTGGATTTCCAGGTGCAGCCAATTAAACCTAACCTTTGATGGGATTAAATTTAGTAAATTGATTGATGAAAAAACTCTACAAATTGATGAACTAAAGCTAATTCAGGAGCTTAAAAATAAATCTCAAGCGTACTCTTTGAAAGACGAGGAATTGCAACAACAACTAAAAATTAAAAAAAGTAAAAATCACGATCCTTGGCAAGTTTGCTGTGGTCATCATTTAGTAGAAATTCTGTCTTTTGGTTTACGCGGAGTGCTTGGCACTAACAAAGCGACTGATGTTGAACCGAATAGTCTTGAGCGTAATTTGCGGCTTGCTTATGAAGAAATATACTTTTTTGAAACACAACTTTACTCAGATATTCGTACGTGGGAAACCAATAATCATCCATTTAGAGTTTTGCCAAACAATATCTAATTTAGTAGCTTTTCACAATTTCAGATTATTTTTTGTCAATTTAATAGAAGCTGTATTTGAAAAATTCAAAAAATCAATAATCGAATTTAATTTCTTCAAAATGACTTTCTCTACCCCCTGCTATCAGACTGATGGAATATTATTTGATTGGAAGTTCCTTAGAGTGGAGTCATGCTGATACCACGCACAAAAATATCTACACAAGTTTCAATATAGCGCTCACAACTATAGTTAGCTTGATTGAATTTTGCAGTACGACATAGCATTCCCGCTAACAACATTCCTGTAAACATATCAACTGCTGGAAACGGATCGATATCTGCTCTGACAATACCTCGTCTTTGACCACATTGTAAGTAAGCTACTAGTTTTTCCCCTAATGGCTTAGCAGCTTCTTGAATCACTTGTCTGGCGGCCTCTGGATGACGCTTGGCTTCTCCAATGAAGGTACGAATTAAGTCTTCGTGTGACTCTAACATAGTATTGTAAAGTTGGGCATACCGTTCTAAATCAATTTTCAAATCCTGCGTCCATGCTTCGGGATGTGCAAGGGATTCTATCTGGAGTGCCAAAACATTTTCGATTACTGCTCCCAAAAGTTGTTCTTTGCTAGCAAAGTGGCGAAATAAAGTCACTTCATTCACACTGGCAACACGAGCTATTTCACGGGTGGTTGCTCCTTGAACCCCTAAACTAGCAAATACCTGCGAGGCTGCTTCAATCAAACGTTTACGGGTAAGGGCTGACGAACGGATGGCTTTATTCATTTATGCTGGCAAATACTCACTGATATCACTAGGTTATGTTGAAAAGGATAATTCATCATCCAATTTCTAAAATTTATAACAGTTTTCAACACCCTGGAGGCTCGTAATTCCTGAGGCTAAACTCAAGGCAAACTGTTATAAATAAACATATTCATCAATGAATTATCTTTTTCTTCACAATTGAATATCAGGTTTGCAAAAAAACTCTTTTCCATTGCCCATTCACTACTTGCTATTCGGTTTTTTCTTTTTCTCCTAACATTCTGAGTAATTTTTTTGCAACTAATACACTAACGACTCCTGCACCAATTAACTCTACTGCCTGTACTACTTTTTTACCAGTCTTGTGGGTGTCTAGGTGATGATGAAAAATCTCTTCATCCAGCCATTCAGTTGTAGCTTTGAAGTCATGAATTGGGGTTGGCAATAATGTTAAATAAGTGCCTTGACGAATTAAGTGTGCTGGTTCACCTACAACTTCAAAAACATTGAATAAGTTAGCGGCAGCATCATTTAATCCTAATTTTAAGAGAGTTCCTCGGATATTTACCCCAACAGGTTTGGGGTCTTCTCCTATTGCCATTGCTTTCAAATTCCTGGCAATATTAACTCCTTGTTGATAAGCTACTTGGGCTGTTGGTGGTAAGGAATTATCGCGAACAGCCGCACAGTCACCACCTGCAAAAACTTCTGGAAAATCCAGTAATTGCATATTAGAAGTAACTAAGAGACGATGGTGATGGTCTCGATGTTCTTGAGGAATTGGTAAATTTTGAATTAATGGATGGACAGAAGTACCAGCCGTCCAGATTGTGGTGTGTGTCGGCAGTATCTTGACTTGATTGTTAGTTTTATATTCAACAGCATTCTGACTAACAGCAGTAGCTTCTGCCTCTGTGATAATTTCAATTGGTACAGTGCGTTTTTTTAATTCTTGTTCAGCAATTGAGCGTAGCGGATCGTTAATATCGCCATCGAGAATTTTTTGTCCGTGATTGAGCATAATAACACGAATTTCAGTTGCATTTCCTCCCAAAGCACCATACCAATGAGGCAGAAAATCTGCTAAGGTAGCTGCCATTTCCACACCAGAAGCACCACCACCAACTACAACTACTGTTAATAATTTTTGACGTAGTTCTGGATCTTCAATTTTAATTGCCTTTTGGAAACATCCGCGTAAATGGCGATCGAGAGCGATCGCATCTGCTTGTGTCCAGAAAGCAAAGGCATTTTCTTTTGCACCTTTAACGCTATGATAGCCAGTAACACTGCCTAAAGCTAATACTAAGTTACTGTATTTGTAGGAGTTACCCGAAGCTAATTGGACTTGCTGTTGATGCAAATCTATTGACTCCACTGTATCTTGAACAAAGATAACGCCGCTACCTCGAAGTAATTCCGAAAAACGCGGTACTACTTGAAAGCTATTCATTTCGCCATCAAAATATTCATACAGCAACGGCTTAAAACAAAAACGTTCTTCTTTATCAATCAAAATCACAGAACGAGGATAATGTTCGGAAGCGAGGTTCAATGCCGTAAATAATCCGGTAAAACCACCGCCGAGAATTATAGTTTGATAAACTTGGCTGTTCATAAGGTGGAGAGATGAGGAGATGGGGAGACGCTCTGACGCGGGGAATAATCAATGACTAATGACTAATTCGCTATACAAATAAAAAGAAAGCAATGAGAATGGCACTCAGAATCATGGCGAATATAATGGCGTATTCAATTCTGCGGCTCAAAAATCCGACAGCAGCAATTAAAGCGATCGCTAGCCCTAAAATACCCACATACTGTTCTTTTTGTAAGTTACGCGCAATCAGTGGATCTTTATTTATACCAGGGGAGGGAGTTTCTTCAATTGCTCTTGGAGATGGTAATTCTTGTGCTAATAATTTCATAAATTTACTCCTGACAAACTTTGATTATTTTAATATTTTTATACTCGCCACAAATAAAGCAGCGAAAATAAAAATACCCACACTATGTCAACAAAATGCCAAAACAAAGTAGCTGCACTGACGCCAAAGTGACCTTTGTTGTAATTACCCCGAATAAATGAGCGCATGAGCATAATTATCTGGAGAATTACACCAGCGAGAACGTGTAGACCATGAAAACCGGTTAATAAGAAAAATGTTGCACCTAATAGTCCTGTAGTTAATCCAAAATCCAGTTTACTCCACTCAATTGCTTGACCAATTAAGAAGTAAGTTCCCATTGCGATCGCCATTAACCAAAGCCACCGAAATCTGTTTAATCTGCCATCCTTGAGAGCATTTTCGGCTGGTTGAATCACAAAGCTACTAGAGAGCAAAACCACCGTATTAATAATTACAAAATTAGACAATTCCACCCCTGAAACACCAGGCGGCAGCCAATTTTTGGAGTGCGTCAATCTCAAAGCCACGTATGTAAATATAAAACTCACAAAAACTAAGCTTTCTGACAGCAAAAATACACTAAACCCAAACATCCCTTTACCATGATGGTCTTCCACATTTCCGCCACCACTTGGCAAAAAACGTTGCAACCAACTTGGTAAATATCGCCGCCATCGTTCAAAACGAATAGGACTTTCATCTATATGAATAATACGACGGGTCATAAATTAGTCATTAGTCATTGGTCATTAGTCATTGGTCATTGCTTATTCCCCGCGTCTCCCCATCCCCCCATCTCCCCATCTC
>NZ_JACKZU010000219.1:0-13714 GCF_014222165.1 Nostoc sp. 2RC | reverse complement strand
ATTTCTAAATCTAATATTCTTTGTTTTGTATCTTTCAAGGCTTCTAGCTTACCTTCTTTGCGATAGATATCTGCGGCTGTTTGAAAATCTTCAATTGCTTGCTGCTTTTCTGTTATTTCTAAACGAAGATTGGCGCGATTATAATAAGCATCTGCATAATTAGGGTTAAGTTGGATTGCTTGAGTATAATCTTCAATTGCTCCTTCTAAATCTCCTGAGTCAGAACGAGCATTACCACGGTTATAATAAGCATCTACATAATTAGGATTAATCTGTATTGCTTGGGTATAGTCTTCAATTGCTCCCTGAAAATCTCCTAAATCAGAACGAGCATTACCGCGATTATTATAAGCTACAGCATCTTGAGGATTAACTTTGATAGTTTGCGAAAATACTGGTGGAGTTCCTAATAAATAACGAGCAATACCACGATTTTTATAAACATCAGCATAATCGGGATTAATTTTAATGGCTTGGGTATAATCTTCAATGGCTCCTTGATTGTCTCCTATATGAGAACGAGCTTCAGCCCGATTTTTGTAAGCCACGGCCAGATTAGGATTAATTCTAATAGCTTGGGTATAATCATTAATTGCTTCTTCTAATCTACCAATTTGATATAAAGCCAAACCTCGTTTATTGTAAGATTTAGCATCGTGAATATTTATCTGGATTGCTTGAGAATAATCTGCGATCGCCGCTTCATAATCGCCTATTTGATAGTAAGCTAAACCTCGTTTATAATATAAATCAGGGTGACTGTGATTCAGTTCTATAACTTGATTATAGCTAGCTATTGCATTTGTATATTCTGCTTTTTGGAAAAATCCATCAGCTAATTTTAGATAAAGCAAATTTAAATCTTCACCGCGAGAATTTAAATAACTCTCGACATCAGCTTGAAAAGAAGATTTGAGCAATTGATTATTAGCCGACTTAGGTGGAGTTTCTTGTTTTGGTAAATATTTATAAATCGGTGATTTTTGCCTCAAAGAATGATGATTGCTAGAAGATTGTAGCTGTTCTAAATAGTAAAATAAGCCACCACCATAAAGTAATTGATCTATGCCAAAAGATATTCTACCAGTCTTCAGCTTAATCATGCGGGTTGGGAGAAAGCCAGCTAAAAAAAGGTGATATTCAGATTGTGCCTCGCTCACATCTTCTTGAATTAAAATGCAAACTACAACCGCATTTTTTTCAACTTCTTCAGAACTAATTGACCATCTAACTCTGTCAATACTACCGTGACGAGATTTAACTTCAATACCAATAGAAGGGTCGGAAGTCAAGGTAAAATCAATTTTACCATCGCCACCGAATCGCTTTTCATAATCGACTTCAGTAATAAAATCAGTTAAACGTTCCTTGACAACTTCCTCACCGAGTTTTCCTTTAAGATAGTTAATAAAAACATCACGAACTGGCAAAACACGCTTATATTTCTCAGCCATTTGCCAGCAAAATTCTCTTAGTGCCTTTAGCCTCTCTCCAGAAATTATAGTTAATTCACTATGTTGACCTTCTGTTTCACAATGAAGCAGACAACCAGATGTTAGCCTTTTGATAAAATCAGACTGTAGCGATCGCAGTAGCGTAATCCAGTCCATTTTGATTGCTGCGAATCTTTTGATGAGATTATTTTATTAAAATATTCATTCGGCGTAAACCTTTCAATTAGCTTGGGTGATATTGCCAAAAATTGCTTGTCTGATTATGCCAGAGTTTTGAAGAGTTGGGGCAAGAGTGCGATCGCTGGGAATAATACATGAAATATTAATTAGCTAACCACAGTCCAAATGTCCCAAGATAAAAACCCCAATCCAAATCCTCTCACCGACTCCAGTCCCCCCTCCTCGCTTGCGGGGAGGGGGTTAGGGGGTGGGGTTCCGGGAAATGTTTGGCAAACCCCCTATGAACTTTGGAAAAAACTTAAGCCATTGGCGCGACAGATGCGGCGTGAACCAACTCCAGCAGAAAAGTTACTTTGGCAAAAGTTGAGACACAAGCAACTTTTGGGTTTCAAGTTCCGCCGTCAGCAAGCAATTCACCGTTTTATCGTCGATTTTTTTTGTCATGAAGCGCGGTTAGTGGTGGAAGTGGATGGCGAAATTCACGACTACAGCAAAGAGGAAGATGCGATACGTCAAGAGTTTTTGGAAAGTTTGGGGTTGGAGGTTGTGCGATTTAGAAATGAGGATGTTCTGGAGAGGATGGAGGGGGTGTTGCAGGATATTGCTAGTTGCTTGCAGAGATAGAACCCCACCCCCAACCCCCTCCCCGCAAGCGAGGAGGGGGCTAAATTATTATGTGGTTTTTGGTGGTGTGTGCGATCGCTGCTTTGAGATGGAAAATTTTTCAATCAATTCGTTCTTCAATAGCAACAAAATATTTAGGGCGCAGTTGAGGAGATAACGAGTCTGCGATCGCTACTATTAGTCTCCCATGTATTCCTGGCCATAATGCAGGATCTTCTAAATACGGGTTCATTCCTGGAAATGGAGAAGGCATAAGCAGTTTTAAATTCTAAATTCTCGCGTTCCAATGCTGGCAATTATATAAGAATTCAGAATGCAGAACTCAGAAGTCAGAATACTTTGAGATCCAAGCTTAATAATTTCAATAAAATCAATAAGCTATAACACCTTGATTTTTTAATTATTCTGAATTCTGACCGGAGGCGGAGCGTCTCCGGCTCCGCTCCTGAATTCTGACTCCTTATTTACGAACAACTAGTAAGGGCTGCACCACATTGATCTTCTCTTTTCAGCCAACCCTTAATACCTTCAAATTCTACCTGCGCCCAATCTCCCTGACAGCCTAACAATTTGACAGGCGTATTAGCAGGAATTCTTCCCACTTTGCGGCTTTGTTCGTTGCTATTAGCATAAACCTCTACACCATTAGTACCATAGCCTTGAGTTGATAAACCTAAGTTTGGCACAAACACCCATCCAGTGCCTTGAAAACCATCACTAGGATTAGTAATCTGTACCCAATTTTTCACAGCAGCAACAACTTGAACTGTTTGATTAATCGGTATTTGTCCTAAAATTCTGTGCTTTGTACTTGCACCAGTTCGCACATTTAAACCTTGTGGATCTGTATCTGTGACATAGGCAAAAATATCACACTTTTGTAGTTTCTTGGATTCTGCTAAAGCTATTTGATTAGCTATACCATTATGGAGCATTACACTAATACAACTGAATGCCAATGCTAACGCTAACTTTTTTGTGAAATTGTTGACTTTTTTGGTCATATTTTATCCAATTATTTGGCATCAGTAGTTAAATATGGAGTTCTTTTACTATCTCATAAGGCAACTCCGATATAGCTAATGCGCGCTAAAAAAGCATAAAGCAGGAGTGCTTGTTGAGTGTTAACTGTGAACTGTCAACACTTTAACCAGAATAATTTATGTTTTTGGAGTTCACTTATTTGTGAGTAATCTCTCAAAACAGCAGTTATCTAAATAACTGCTGTGACAAACATCATATTATTTCATATCGTAGCCAAACAGATTTGGGTCAACTTCTCCTAATTGCAACTGTGCCAAACCATACTCCGCCCAGCGTCTATCTACCATCGCCGCCACATCTGGATCTGATTCTAAAGTCGCGCCCCATTCATGATCTGTTTCCGGCGGAATCTTTGTGGTAGCATCAATTCCCATACGTCCACCCAAGCCAATTTTTTCGCTGGCAAAATCCAAACTATCAAAGGGTGTGTTCGGTAAAATAAACACATCTCGAACTGGGTCAACTTTAGAACTAATTGCCCATACAACTTGACGCGGGTCGCGAATATTTATATCTTTATCGACAACAATCACAAATTTGGTGTATGTAAATTGTGGTAAGGCACTCCAAAACGCCAAAGCCGCCCGTCTTGCTTGTCCCGGATATGCTTTGTCAATGGAAATAATCGCCGCTTTGTAACTCAAAGCTTCCATTGGTAAGAAAAAATCGACGATTTCGGAGACTTGTTGCCGCAGAATAGGTGTATAGATGCGATTAAGTGCGATCGCCATCATCGCTTCTTCTTTGGGTGGACGACCGCTAAATGTTGTTAAGTAAATCGGATCTTTGCGGTGTGTTATGCATTGAAAACGAACCAAAGGCGAATCCTCAACGCCACCGTAATAACCCATGTGGTCGCCAAAAGGCCCATCCGGCAAAACTTCCCCTGGTGTAATGGTTCCTTCTAAGACAAATTCTGAGTCTGCGGGAACTTCCAAATCCACAGTTTTACACTTCGCCAACTGCACGCCCGAACCACCATAAAGTCCAGCAAACAGCCATTCTGATAAATCTACAGGAATGGGCGTAGCTGCTGCCATGATAATTAAAGGATCTACACCAAGTGCGATCGCCACTTCTAATTTTTTCCCACGTTCAGCCGCTTTTCGCAAATGCCTCGCCCCACCCCGCACCGATAACCAGTGAACCGTCATCGTATTTTTGGATTGTAGTTGCAAACGATACACCCCTACATTGGGCGTACCAGTCTCACAATCCTTGGTAATTACTAATCCCAGGGTAATAATCTTGCCAGCATCACCAGGATAAGGACGTATCAAAGGCAACTTATTTAAATCCAAATCATCGCCTTCGATCGCAACTTGTTGACAAGCCGGAAAAAAGTCCCGCCCTGGTTTCGCCTTCACTACGTCAAACAGCACCTTACCAAAATCTATCGCCTGGGAAATCTTCTTCGGTGGTTTTGGTTGTTGCAGCATACTTAACTTTTTCCCCAGAGTTTCCAATTCCTCTGGATGTTGCATATTCATCGCCCAGCAAATTCTTTCCACAGTTCCCATCAAATTCACCGCCACCGGGAAAGAAGCACCTTTGACATTTTCAAACAACAACCCCGGCCCACCTTTCTGTAGCATCCGGTTAGAAATCTCAGCAATTTCTAAATCTGGGTCAACTAAAGCTGTAATTCGCCGTAATTGTCCTTTTTCTTCTAGAATTTTAATGAATCCCCGTAAGTCTCTGGCCATAGTTCTTGTAAAGCAAATTATTTAAGAAATGTGAAGCGCTTTCTTATATTATTAGTCATTCGGGGTGTTGGGTGATGACTGATGACTGATGACTGATGACTGGGAAATTATTATTCTTCCCTACCGCCCCATCTCCCTTGTCTCCCTTGTCTCCCTTGTCTCCCTTGTCTCCCTTGTCTCCCTTGTCCCCCACTCCCATCTAGCCTTTACTGTAAATTAACCTGTTTCTTAACTTTTCTTAACTAAATTTTACAAACATTTTAGTTATCCTAACTGGGGATAGGCATTATTTTTGATAAATAAGCACTAACCTAATCAAACATGGCCAGAATAAACTATACCTTCCCGGCAGGCGGTCTTGTTATGTGACCCCTACTGGGTTTATTTGTTACAAGCTTTAGAACGACTTGAAGAAGAATTCAGAATTCAGAATTCAGGAGTCAGAATCAAGACGCTCGCGGACTCGCTAACGCTGCGCTATCAGTCGGGGATTCAGACCCGCGACTGATTGTTCGCGTAGCGTCTCCCCTTGGGAGAAGACCACCAAATCTACAATTTGGTGGGGGTCTTAAACCCAGTTATTCATCCACCACTCGCACAGAATTCATTCTGAATTCTGGCTCCTGACTCCTGAATTCTGTTTGATAAATCTTTGTGCCTTCTACCCTGTGGTTTTCTTCGTAAAGGGTATACAGGAAATCATGGTTAACAGGCAATTTATGAATCAAGCTAATCACCATGTAGGAATTTCTCGATTGTTCAACATTATTATTGTTGTGGTATTAAGGCTAATTTCTTACTTTTTTATACTATTTTTAATTCAGCTTAAACTCTTAACTTTATCCCTATGCTGACATTAGTGGCGTTCTTTATCCATTAACAATATTGACCTTACCAGTATCAATATCGTAACAAGCGCCAACAATTTTGAGTTTGCCAGCATCCAGCAATTTTGCTAATATTCCTGAGCTTTCTTGTAATTTTTTCGCCTGATATTGAACATTGGCTTTAACTGCTTCATCACTAGTATTATCAGTTGTTAATTTTAGATTTGCTAAAGCAGGCTTGATACCTTCAACAACAAAACCAATTCTGCCAGGAAGTGGTTCGTTTTTAATTGCTTCTGTGACTGCACCGCATCTTTTATGACCTAAAACTACAATTAACTGCGAACCTAATACAGCTGTAGAATATTCCAAACTACCTATAGCCGTGTCACTGGCGACATTACCAGCCACTCGCACAACAAATAAATCTCCCAGCCCTTGATCGAAGACGATTTCCGCAGGTACTCTAGAATCTGCACAGCCTAATATAGCAGCAAATGGATACTGAGCTTTAGCAACTAATCGTAGATGTTCTAGTGTTTGATCCGGATATTTGCGTTGTTGATGAACAAATCTTTGATTACCGTTGAGCAAGCGTCTAATAGCTTCATCAGGACTCACTGGATTAGGGTTAACTGAATGAACGTCAGCCGCAGCAGCTTGTTGTATATCCCAAAAGCGATGTCCAAAAGCAACAGCCCCAATACCCATTACACCTACGAATTTTAATAAATCACGTCGTCCTATGAATCCATTAATTTGACTCATGAATACTACCTGATAACATTATTCTTAATATCAGGAACATATCAGATACAAATAGAATGCAAGAGTACCCTTTTACACGGTTTAAGAGTTATTTAATAAAACAAAATTCAGAATTCAGTAGTCAGAATTCAGTAGTAAAACAAGTTTGATGCTTGGTGTTAAAACTAAGGTTGCGTACTTGAAAAACTAGAATTTACTGCATTTAGGGAAAAATAGCTTTTTCTAAAGTACTTTTGACAAACTGATATACCTCTGGTTCATCTGAGGCTCTTGGCCCTGCAATATTCAGAGTTACTATTTTATAGTTGGAGATAAATAATAATAATTCACTGACAGGATTTAAAGTGAATTTTTGACATATATGCATATAAGGTTTGTGATATTTTTGAGCTAATTGAGCAGTTAATAAAGTGCCAGTAAAAAGCTTTTCAGTGATAGAAAATATAATAGTTCCATCAGAGTCGCGGACATTCCATTCAGTGCGCTGGGAATATTCGGTATATGGTGTTTCAGTGAGGTTATAACATATATGAATCACACCATCTTCTGCTTTACGACCTTGAGGACACCAGCCTCCGTGAGGAACTTTATGAGCTATAGCCCAATCGAGAGCTGCGCGGTCTGCTCCTGTTTGACCGCCAGAAACTATTTTTAAGTTATTAGACATTTGGAAGTTTGATAAAATTTTGAAAATCAGTCAATTATGATTCTCTAGTTTAGATTGTGAATATGAGGGCGATCGCTATGATTTACCTTTGATAATAATCTCGCCTTTGTTATTAATTTTTACCGGATTTTTAGGAAAAGCTTTATTATTCAAATAACGCATAAGTTTGAGTGTCCTGAAATGCCGATCGACTTGAGGAATTCCCTGCTTATCCATGCGAATGGGAATAATTTTACTTGATACCAAATTGCCAGATGAGTTGAGTTTGACTTCTAAAATTAGCGAGTCGCCAGCTTGAGCATTTGTAGATAAAGTCCGATATCCGAGAAAATTTCCTAAAGAATAAGCTATGATTTTATTCTTATAGATTTCCATCGCTCTAGGAACGTGAGGCCCGTGTCCCAGCACTAAATCTGCTCCAGCATCAATCATTTTTCTGGCAAAATTAATTGAATTACCTCGGTTTTCTCCATAAAAAAATTCTGTCTGATTTTTAACGTGTAATGCCTCCGTTCCTTCTGCTCCAGCGTGCATCGATACTATTACAATGTTGGCATTCTTTTTGGCTTGCGCTACAAGTTTTTCGGCTGCTACTAAATTATGGATAGAATTATACATTTCATAAGGAGAAAAACCAATCATTCCCACAGGAATATTGTTAGCTTTGAGATAGAGAATTTGATTTTTATGACCTAATGTAGCAATGCCCGCAGCCTCAAGATTCTTTTTTGTATCTTTGAACCCTACCAAACCAAAATCCATTGCATGATTATTTGCCATATTGAATACATTAAAACCAGCTTTAGCAAATAACTGGGCGTATGCAGGTGGAGAACGAAATGCAAAAACTTGTTCTCGATTAATATCTTTAGTAGTGTATGGATGATTCGTTAAACTACTTTCAAAGTTACCAAACAAGATATCAGATCCTTGTAAATGATTTCTCACAGATTTTGGTAAAAGTTGATCTTGAAAGCGGGGTAATCTGTAGTTAGGAAAATTAGTACCAGGAATAATATCTCCAACAGCTTTAATGGTGATAGTGCCTGCAAAGATTTGTTTTTTTAATGTTGGTTCCCTAAATTCAGGTATGGTTAATGGTAACAAGCCAGATTCAACAGGTGTAGTAGCAGCGTTTGTTCGCTGTGATTGCCCTAGCCGAATCACCACTCCCACGCCAATACCTAAATAAAAACATACACCAACAAAAGCGAACGAAACTGCCCGCCCCAAGCTTGTATCTGCCATCGTTCACTCCTCACACGATGGCATTAGTTTATCCTAAAAATCTGTGTTAGCAATGTATATTTTAGTGTTTTCTAACAAATATCAAGCTAAGTAATTACTGAAGTATGGTGATTCTCCCTCGAATGCAATATACCTGGTAAGTAGATGGACATAAATAAATATAATATGTTCTGTCATTGCGTTCGCGTAGCGTCTCGTAGAGAGCGAAGCGAAGCAATCCCAGAGACTTTGCGATTGCTTCGCTTCGCTCGCAATGACATCTTAGATTTAATCATGACTATCTACTTAACTATAGTTAAAAGAGAACAGGGAACGGCTTAGTACAGCTTTGCACAAGGTCGTGGCGAATTGAGAGTTTAAATTTAAACGCAAAGGTAAACGCATTCGCCGTTAGGCGTTCCCGAAGGGTAGGGGCGCAGAGAATTAGCTACTAATTAATGAATGTTGTACTTAGTCAAAGCAAAGACTTGTGATTTTTAGTATGGCTTTAAGATAGTGTTTTGAACGGAGAGGGGGGGATTCGAACCCCCGTTGGGTTTCCCCAAAACGCATTTCGAGTGCGTCACCATGAACCGCTCGGACACCTCTCCAGATATTTATTTAGAGATTTGAAGTTTATTGACATTCAAATCTTGCAATGTTGGGGATAATGTTCAGCGCATCCCCTTTGCTATTATAGCATTCAAATTATTCCAGCGATCGCTCAAATTCAGCTTTACAAAGCTATGTAGACATACACAGACATCACATTTTACAAAAGACTAATTAAAAAGGCTGAAGAATTTATGCCATTCTCCAGCCTTTATGCTTGAGACCTTAGACTTTAAACAGTCGTGATGTCTTTTTCTTTTTCTGCCAACGATGCATCTATTTTGGCGATGTACTCATTGGTGAGTTTTTGCAATTTGTCTTGCTGGTCTTTTGATTCATCTTTGGAGATTTCAGACGCCTTCTCCTGTTTGCGAATGGAGTCTAGAGCATCGCGACGGATGTTGCGAATGGCAACCCGACCTTCTTCAGCATACTTAGCAGCTGTTTTGACAAATTCTTTACGCCGATCGCTCGTCAAAGGCGGAATATTCAGCCGAATTACGCTACCATCATTACTTGGTGTTAAACCTACATCCGAAAGAGAAATGGCTTTCTCAATGATGTTTAAAGTGTTGCGCTCGTAAGGCTGAATCAGAATTGTTGAAGCATCTGGTGTGCTAATATTTGCCACTGATTTTAGGGGTGTCGGCGAACCGTAGTAGTCCACCAAGACTTTATCTAGTAAACTCGCATTGGCGCGACCAGTGCGAATTGTGTTAAATGCTCGTTGAGTCGCCTCAACAGTTTTTTGCATCGTACTCTCAGCTTCAGCTAATTTCACAAGAACCTCCCACAAGGGTGCCGATGGTTTCTCCCAGGACTGCTCGGTGGATGTTACCTCGCACCGTCAAGTCAAATACCAAAATTGGGATGTTGTTTTCTTTACATAAGGCAATCGCAGTACTATCCATTACCCGCAAATCATGAGCCAAAACGTGAGCGTAGGTGAGCGTCTTATAACGCTTGGCGTCAGGATGAGTTTTCGGATCGGCATCGTATATTCCGTCTACCTTGGTGGCTTTAAAAATCACTTCGGCATCAATTTCTGCGGCTCTTAATGCGGCAGTGGTGTCTGTGGTAAAAAAGGGATTTCCCGAACCAGCGCCAAAAATTACCACCCGCCCTTTTTCAAGATGACGGATGGCACGACGACGAATATACGGTTCCGCTAATTCTTGCATCGCGATCGCAGTTTGCACCCGCGTCTGCACTCCTATTCGCTCCAGCGAATCTTGCAGCGTCATGGCGTTCATTACCGTGGCAATCATTCCTATGTAGTCAGCGGTTGCCCTATCCATCCCCGCCGATGCTGCTTTGACGCCACGAAAAATATTGCCGCCGCCAACAACTATGGCGATTTGAGTCCCAGTGGCTACCACCTCTGCTACTTCCTGGGCTATTTCTTTCACCACTTCTGGATCGATGCCATAGCCCATGTTGCCCATTAAAGCTTCACCGCTCAGTTTGAGTAAAACCCGTCGGTAATTCGTTCCCATGAAGTTACGCTTTATCAAAAAAGTTGCAATTGCCTCCAATTTAAGATAGCAGTTACAGGGACTATCTATATCTAGTTACGCCAAATCAATGTAGTACCTATTGGTTCTGTTTGTGGTATAGCTATTTCTTGACCAGCAAACAAACACCCGATCGCTGTTTTCAAATAAGTCTGTCCCACAAATGATGGATCTTGGGGGCGATCGTCAATTTGACCTTTGTAGCGTACTATGCCTGTACTATCTATCAAAAATGCCATTGGTGTTTTTATAGCCCCAAAACTCCGGGTCACATCTTGGGTTGAGTCCCACAAGTAAGGGAAATTCAACTCGTGACGCTGGGCAAAAACTTTCATATTTTCAAAGGTTGACCCGGAGTCGCTACCATTCATCCCAATCAAGGTGAAACTTGAAAGAGCAAATTCCGCTTGAATCTTTTTAAGTCTGTCTACATACAACTCTACATAAGGACAGTGGTTACATATAAAAACCACGCCCACTGCACGGAACTTCTCAAGATAACGGCTAAGATGGTGTACTTGACCATCAATTCCTGGGAGTTCAAAATCTGGTGCGTAGCTGCCGATAGGAGTATCAATTGTTTCTAGTATATTCATCTTTTCTGGCTCGCAGGACTAGGAACAAGAAAAATATTGTGAAATTCAGCGTCAGTTTCCAGTTGCAAACCACCCCTTAGCCGATGCCTCATGTCCAACAATTTTATGAACCAACTTGGCGATCGTAAATTGTGAAACTACTGAATCTAGGACTGATGCCAATTCCATCACTTTTATAATTGTTTTTTTTGTTTTATGTGTTACTTCCTTCACGCCAGGTATATTACCAAGTGTAAAGTATCACAAGTAGTATGATTATCGAAGTTCAAGGATAGCATCACAGTCTAAATGTGTGCCAACATGGCGAAAATTTGATTGAGATTGGAGAAACTATGGTTCCTAATACTGACATAATCTAATTTGTGAGTAAATTAGCTTTACCAACAATACGAACACTGCCTATGCTCGATAAAACTATTAGCATAACCCTAGTATTAAATGCCTAGAAGTTTTTGTGTCGTATGTCTAAATTATCACTAGACCAAAAGATTTAATTTGAAAATCTGATAAATTTTAGGGACTTCCAAGTAAAAAAAGATTCCATGAGAAGACTCTTAACTGTTAACCGTTAAGGCTTTACACTCAACAGTCAACAGTCAACAGTCAACAGTCAACCACCATCTGCCGTTGTTTATTTTTAGAATTTCCTGAGGCGAAATCAAAGCAATTTTGCTTGATTTGAGTGCTAGAAATCTCATACAGTTGCGTTCATCGAATTCCCTATGACAATCTCAAGTTCAAACACAGCGTTTACGTCTACAAAAACCTGGATTTGGCAAGGTTTTAGTATCTGCTATCAATGCAGTGGAACCACTGGCCCAGCCGTCGTTCTGGTGCATGGATTTGGGGCTTCTTGGTGGCACTGGCGAAAAAATATTCCTGCATTAGCAGAAAATTGTCGTGTTTATGCCATTGATTTGATTGGCTTTGGTGCTTCAGCCAAACCCGAACCTGGTGAAAAAATTGCCTACACCTTAGAAATTTGGGGACAGCAAGTGGCAGATTTTTGTCGCGAAGTGGTGGGTGAACCAGCTTTTTTAGTGGGAAACTCCATTGGCTGCATTGTAGCCATGCAAGCAGCGGTGAGTCAGCCAGATATTGCTTTGGGAGTTGCTTTGCTCAACTGTTCTCTAAGGTTGTTGCACGATCGCAAACGGCCAACTTTACCCTGGATTCGGCGTACAGGAGCGCCTTTACTGCAACGGGTATTGTCTATTAAACCAGTTGGTGAATTCTTTTTCAATCAAGTCGCCAAACCAAAAACAGTACGCAAAATTCTACTCAAAGCCTACGCCAACGCAGAAGTAGTTACAGATGAATTAGTAGATATTCTGACTGCTCCAGCCAGCGATCCTGGTGCTGTGGCTGTATTTTTAGCATTTACTTCTTATTCCACAGGGCCTTTACCAGAAGACCTTTTACCGTTGTTACCTTGTCCGGCAATTATTTTGTGGGGAGCAGCCGATCCTTGGGAACCTATTGAATTAGGTAGAGAATTAGCTAATTTTCCCCAAGTACAAAAGTTTATTCCTTTAGAAGGAGTGGGGCATTGTCCCCAAGATGAAGCACCAGAGTTAGTTAATCCGATTTTACAAGACTGGATTCGGGAGCGATCGCAGTTCCTAGACTCGGCAAAATTAGAAGCATAATTTTTGCCCAGCTACATCCAAAATATCCATAATCATTAATTTTATGTAGGGTGTGTTATGCCGTAGGCTAACGCACCTTGAATTTTTTATAAAAGAAAGAAAAGACAGGAGCCAAAGAGTAGAAGGAAGAAGGAAGAAAAAGGTATAAACCAAACTGAATTGTGGGCAAAAAACTTAAAAATATTTATAAATTAAGTAAGCACCCATGCTGGCAAAATACCTTCATGGGTGCTTACTTAAAGCTGCATAATTTAGTTACACAATCAAAAAATTGCTAGTCAAGTAGTTAAAAATATTTGCATTTTAAAGTAAGAAAGAGAAATAAAAAAGTAAGCGTTATCTTTAATATCTACTTTTCTGTTCTCTAATCTTTAGAGGTCATAGTAGACAGCCTAAGCTCTCTCAAATTCTCGCTTGAACGAACTATGTGAGTGTGGTGCTTATCTACTAATTGCAAAATTTAAACTACAAGACTAGTTAGATTTGGCAGACAAACACTGACTAGAAGCCAGATTAGTCATTATTACCTCTTAATCTTCTTCTTCTGGCTCTGCCCTCGTAGTAGAAGTCCTCGCCTCTAGGGAACAAGTAGAAGAAACCTTTTTTGAAGTCTATGCCTTTGTCTCTGTCTTCGTCGTTTTCTCTTTGTCCCCCAGCTAGAAGCTGTTGGTCTTCAGTGGATAAATCCACAAGTAAATCAGATTGGGTAGCTTGATTCAACATGATTAATGACCTCCCTTACAAATGTAGGTGTGTAGACATATATGGTTTAAACATAACTGTCACTCACCTATAGTTTTTTATAAACTTATTTTTTGATGATTTAATTGTCCTAAAGTTATAGAT
>NZ_JACKZU010000218.1:0-13741 GCF_014222165.1 Nostoc sp. 2RC | reverse complement strand
CGCCAGTCGCTCATGGGGGAAACCCCCAAGACCGCGCTGGCTCACCTTTTCCCCAAACCAAATTCCAGTTTAAAATCCTTAACCGAGCAGTATTGCCTCCACACTCCCCACACTCCCCACACCTTTTTTCGCTCACCCATGTATAGTTTGCTGAATGGAAACGCGATCGCCACACTCAACAAGACTGCGGGCACAATGGAAAAAGACAATATCGCAATCAGCAGCGGTGTCCATTATCGATTGCCTTTATGATTAATTATCAAATAAATCGGTAATTTTACATAAATAGAATGAATGATTTCCTGGATCGCAAACTCTCCCGACGCTTTCGCACCTTCGATGACGATGGTAACGGCTTTATTGAGAAAATCGACTTCGAGCTGTCGGTCGCCCGTTTGGCTGAAGAATTTGGTCACGGTTCTGAATCTCCAGCCCGACAACAGCTCCTCGATCTGAGCTTAGGTCTTTGGGAACACTTGCTTAAAGTGGCCGACACAAACACCGACGGACGCATCAGCGAGGCCGAGTATAAAGCAGCATTCGCCTTAGGACTGCTAGAAACTATTGAAACCTTTGACCAAGGCTATATACCTTTCCTGAGCGCCATCATGGATATCGTTGACCAAGATGGCGACGGTAAGCTCACTGTCACTGATGAAATCCGTTGGACTGGCGCTCTGATGCACCTATCTGAACAAGACGCCCGCGAGGTATTCCGGCGCATTGACCAGGATGGGGATGGATTCATCACCACCAGTGAACTACTCGAAACTATCCGCGCTTATTACTTCGACAACTCGCCGGATTCTCCAGGCTACTGGCTACTTGGCCCCCTCGAACCATAATCTCTAGACTTCTAAGAGAAGTGGGGAAAAGGGTAAGGGGTAAAGGGTAAAGGGCAAATAAAAACCCTTTTCCCGGTTGGTGAGCTTGTCGAACCATTAACCTTTTCCCTTTCCCCCTCTTGCAAAAGTTACTTTTGCAAGAAGTCTCCTAAAGACTCATAACAGTTCATGGTTGTTCAGTTAGTGAAAGGGTAATTTCAGAATTCGCGTTCCTGTGCGTTTCAAAATATTATGGACAAAGTTCACCAATGCACATCGAAGCCACAAAAATTAACTTGCTTACTCCATGTAGTGAATTACCTCTACATAACAAGAGAATTTTAGTTACAGCACCGAGAAATTATGCTTATAGGTTGTCTGAAGAAATCATCAAAAAAGGTGGTTTACCTGTTTTGATGCCCACCATCGAAACCTGTTATTTGTCAAACTATACTCAGTTAGATAACGCTTTAAACCGCATAAAAGAATTTGATTGGATTATCTTCACAAGCAGAAATGGAATTATTGCATTTTTTCACCGCATAAATGATTTAAAAATTTCTATATCTGTGTTAGAAAATTGCCAATTATGTGCATTAGGAAAAGATTCAGAAAGCTTATTTTCCTTTAGCGGCAAGGTAGATTTAATTCCCAAGGAATCAAGTCCAGCCGGAATAGTTGCTGAATTAAGAAAAATGAGCGAAATTCACGAAAAAAAACTGCTAGTGCCGGCTCCAGAAGTTGTGGATTTGCCGGAACCTAATGTTATACCCAATTTAATTACAGACTTAGAAAATTTGGGCATCAAAGTAACTCGCGTACCTACATATATGACACGAAGTATAGATAAAAATATTTACAGTATAGAATTAGACTTGATTCGTCAAGGAAAAATCGATGTTATTGCTTTTAGTAGCACAGCAGAAATAGAAAGTTTTTTAAGAATGGTCAACTCTCCAAGGGATTACAGAGATTGCACCATCGCCTGCTTTGGCCCCTACACAACAGCCAATGCAGAAAAATTGGGAGTTGAAGTTTCTATCGTGTCCACAGATTATAGTTCATTTGCGGGATTTGCTGAAGCGATCGCCAGATTTTTTGTTGTTTAACTCATCCCCCGGCTTTACCTGGTGAGGATTTCGAGTCATTAGTAGTTATATTTAATTTATGGTATTTAGTAATACTAGTGACTAATCACTAAAATGACTTGGTACAACAATTCCTCCCATCGCCAGAAGCAATAGACTTCCTTGTCGTCTTTCGGTGATTTTTCTACCCACCTTTTGGTAGATGTAAACTAGCTCTACCAGCCGATTCTTGAATTTAGAATATTCAACCAGAATTAACTCTAGACTAGCTGCACATAAACCCGTAGTATCGAAAATGGAGTTTATATTTAGTTAGGGATTTTTACATGGCAACTTACAACGTCACATTAAAGACCCCAGATGGCGAACACACAATTGAAGTTCCTGATGATGAGTACATCCTAGAGATTGCTAACGAAGAATACAATCTTGACTTACCCTACTCCTGCAACGCTGGTTCTTGCTCTACCTGCGTCGGCAAGCTGATTTCAGGTACAATTGACCAGTCAGATCAGAACTTCTTGGACAACGATCAAATGGATGCAGGATGGGTTCTTACCTGCGTTGCTTATCCCACTTCTGATTGCGTCATCGAAACCCATCAAGAAGAAGCGCTAAACAGTTAACTTAACAAATCTGGATAATCAAGAGCAAGTTTTTAGGGTGCGTTAGGGACATTGTTTCTAACGCACCTCAAATCTTAAGTACTGAGCTAAGTACAGCGATACAAATCAATCAGGACTTACACAGTGAGGGAAAAGGGGAAGGGGAAAGGGGGTGCATGTTTGGCATTTTCCCTTTCCCCTTTCCCCTTTCCACGCCTCCAGGGTCGGGAATAAGGTTGCACAACAGTAAAGTAGCATAAGTCCTAATCATTTAAAATCTAAGATTAGTATTAAAAGACACTATATTTGAGTTAATGGGCTTGCAAATAAAAAATATCTTTGGATTGAATTTTTGAATTTTTCTAGAGATAATGAAAGCCTAATAACCAACTGCTTACAACAGATATGTCAATAAGTTGGATTTACCTCATTGCAGCAATTCTTTTTGAAGTTTCAGGTACAACTTGCATGAAATTATCAGAAGGATTTACTAAAATAGTCCCTTCAGTATTTATATTTATTTGTTATGGATTTTCTTTTACTTTTTTGACTCTGGCTCTCAAAAAACTTGAAGTGAGCGTGGCTTATTCTGTTTGGGCTGGATTGGGAACAATCACAGTCGCTATGATTGGTATAATTTGGTTTCATGAATCTGCTACATTAAGCAAACTCATTTCCATTGTCTTAATCATCATTGGGTTAATTGGTATAAATTCTGGTCGATGATTTAAAAATTCAAAATTCACGTATTCACAAACTTGAGCAAAATCTAGCTTTTGGAGAATTGGTATCAAAATATTCTGTTTGACAGCAACAACGATTTCCTCAGATAAAAAATACCTCGTCTAGAGGGACGAGGGAAATTAACCAAAACTCATCATTCTGTTAATTGCTGCTGTAGCGATTACATCAGCAATTTTCTTGTTCATTGAGTAGAGCAAACTTAGCTGAATATACTTAAAAGTATAGTAAACCTCGGTAAATATAGCCCACAAGTAATTGACTTTTATACTTTACCAAAGACCATGACAATCATGCAGCCAAATTGGCAAGTTTTTTATACACCGAACCAGAAAAAACATTCAGCAAATAGCGAAAACTTAGGGAACTCTAAAAAATAAATTGTTCCGATTTAGGTCGTTGACTGTTCACTGTTGACTGTCAACAGTGAACAGTCTTCTGTGGGATATTTTTTTACTTGGAGGTTCCTTAAACTTGTGTTGTCGTGGGAGTTGGTAATGTCACCTTTAATCGCTGAAACATTGCTTCTCGTCCTTGGACAGCAAGACTATCGTCTAATGGTTTTAGAGTAATTGCCTGTTGATACTTTAGCCGCAATGCAGTTTGAATTAACCAATCAGCCACGAAGGGATTTTTAGGTAACAAAGGGCCATGAGAATAGGTAGCGATCGCATTTTGATAAAACGCTCCCTCTGTGCCATCTTCACCATTATTACCCAAGCCGTACACCACTCGTCCCAAAGCTTCTACTTTTCCGAGTTTGGTACGTCCTCCGTGATTTTCAAACCCTATTAAATACGGCGTACTACCCGTCATCTCTGCTAAATCCTGGGCTAAGCGAGAAGCAGTAACTTCAATCACTAAATTACCAATACAGCGCTTAGTATTTTCACCAGGATGTATAGAAACCAAATCGAGAATACCCAAACCTTCAATGCGTTGTCCTAAGCCTGGTTCATAATAATGTCCCAGCAATTGGGGAGAACCACAGGTAAAAACTCCTGGTGTCCCATTTTCAATTTTTTCCCGCATAGCCTCAGCCTTCGCACCTTGCAAATCGCGCATCACAATTTCTTGCTGACGGTCTTGTGCGCCACCACCCACTATGACATCTACAGATTTAATATCATCTGCTGTGGCATCTCGATCCAAAGGCAATACTTTAACACCGTATCCCCGCCACTGGGCGCGACGTTCTATAGTAATCACATTACCGCGATCGCCATAGGTACTCATCAGCGTCGGATACAGCCAACCAATTGTTAATTCTAAATTTTGTAAACTCATAATTTTGGGAAATGGGGGATGAGGTATGGGAAGCAGGGGGAAAAGGTTAAAGGATAAAGGGTAAAGAGATAAATTTAACCTTTTCCCCTTACCCCTTTCCCTTTCCCCATTCCCCATGCCCAATTTACAGAATTTTCCTACCAGTGAGGACTTCTCGCACTTCTAGCATGGCTGAATAAGTGGGGAGAATGTGCAAAGTTTCATTCTCTGGTGTATGTTCTAGGGCAGTGGCTATGGCTTGTCGCAAATCTTCTTGGACAATTAAATTTAATGTACTTTCGGGAGATTTTTCGCTGTAACGCAGGCGTAGTGCCATATCATAAACGCGATCGCCACTAACTACTAGGGTTCCTCCACGTTCGACTAATTTCTCGGTATCCACGTCCCAAATCCAGGATACATCGGTGCCATCAGGTGTGCGATCGTTTAATACTAGCAGTGTGGTTTTATCCGTGCTTTGAGTCACCACGCGAATTGTTTCATTTGTACCCACAGGATTTTTTGATAACAAAATCCGTACTTTTTTACCATTAATTACTAAATCTTCAGCGCGACCAAAAGCGGCTTGGAAGTTGTTAATAGTATTTTTAATTGTTGCTTCATCAACTCCTAATTCTCTAGCCGCAGTTACAGCAGCTAAAGTATTGTATTTGTTATATAAACCAACTAGAATTTGCGGCCATTCACTACTTTCTAGACTTGGTTTACTTTTACTAAAACCACATTTGGGACAAGTAAAATCTCCCAAATGCGACAAGTAGACACCTTTATAGTCTAGGGAATGCCCACATTTAGGACAATATATCGAATCAACAGCGTGAGGAATTGCTTCTAAATAATGTTCTGGTTCATTCAAACCAAAGAATAATACCTTTTGGGGTAATTGTTGTCCGAGGTGAGATAAAGTTGGATCGTCAGCATTAGGAATTACTACTGTTTCTGGCGGGAGAGTGGAAATTACCTTTGTCCAACGCTTACTAATTGTGTCTACTTCCCCGTATCTATCGAGTTGGTCGCGGAACAAATTTAAACAAAGGATAATTCGCGGTTGCAGTGGAGTTAAGACCTTGGGAACAATATTTTCATCAACTTCCAAAATCGCGTAATCAACATCTAGTGTTCCCACTATATTGGTGCTTGACAACAAAGCTGTTATCAAGCCGTTTTCCAGATTTGCACCTGTAGAATTATGGGCGATGCGGTAACCTGTGTTTTCTAGTATGGTTTTGAGAAGCAGCGATGTTGTAGTTTTGCCATTAGTACCGGCAATTAAAATCACTCCCTTTTTGACTTGCTGACTCAATAATTGTAAAAGTCTCTTTTCAATGCGACGAGCAATTGAGCCTGGTAATACACTAGCAGCACCGAGACGCAGCGATCGCACTAAAAATGTGACGCTTTTTGCCACTGACACCGCGAAACCCAGCCGCACTCTATCTATAAGTTGTATTTTGTTTCCCACATTCGTACCCTAATCTTCTGACGGTTGTTTAATTGAAAGTTTTTAGTGACAAATTTAATTTTGTGAGTTTAGCGAATCCTAGCTGAAAAAGCCAGCCTTGAGGGGGATGGGGAGATGGCCCCCCTTTCCGAGAGATAATCTCACTAAGCGTTATCTTAAAAAATAGTGCGCGGGCGTAATTATATATCCAGCCCAGTTCGCTGATTTCAGCACAACTCACGACAAGTAGTAGCTTGCAAGGTTTCTTTTGATGAATAGCACAAAGTTTCGGTTTTTACATAAAAAATTTACTGGCTGGCAAAAATTGGTGTCCAAATGCCTGTTCTTGGTTGTTTGTCTGTTCATTATAAGTATGCAACCTGTATATGCTGGTCTCAATGATGATAGATATGATGGCAACATGTTTGTAGTTTATGCGGGTAACGGTTCATTAGTTCCCTCTAGGCAGACACTCGCACAGTCTTTAGCAGAACATAAACCCGTATTTTTGGCGTTTTATCTCGATGACAGCAGTGATTCCAAAAGATATGCCATTTCCATTTCACGAGTACAGGAATTATATGGTCGGGTAGCAGAGATTATTCCTATTAGTGTAGATAGTATTGTGCCGAAACAAACCTACGACCCCACAGAACCAGGGTATTACTATTCTGGGAGTGTTCCTCAGGTTTTGGTGTTTAATCGATCAGGTGAAGTAGTTCTCAATAAAACAGGTCAAGTACCTTTTGAAGACATAGACGATGAATTTCGCAAAATATTTAATTTATTACCGCGCACCGAAACAGCACAGCTCAAGCGACGGGCTTTCAATGAGTTCAGCAGCGAGTTAGCTAAGTAACTCACTCAGGCGACTCCAAAAAATAAACGATGGTTTGAAGTAGTTGACTGTTGACTGTTAAACGCCACTTGTGCCATTTGAGGGAACTCCTACGTATCAGTGGCTCCTGTTAACTGTGAACACTCAACAGTCAACAGTCTTCTATAGAATATTTTGTTACTTGGAAGTCCCTAGACCAATTGGCCTGCCCTAGTTTTTAGTGCTGTCTGTTACTGCATTATTTTTCGTAGCCAAGCATAATCAGTAGAAGACAAGAGGCAGGAGACATGATTTCAGAAGGTTCTAAACTCAATTCTTTACTTATTATCTTTTCCATCTGTAATTTGTCTCCACAGTTGATGATGGCTACTTATTGAAATATTCTGTACAACACGCTAGAAAGTTAATTCATAGTCTATAGTTCATAACTAATGACAAATGTCCAATGCCCTATGTCCAATGCCCAATAACCAATGACTAACTAAAGTGTATTCTGATGTCAAAGGTTTACAGCACTCAAGAACTAATCGAAATTTTGGCAGACGAACGCCAAGCTTGCCTCAAAGGAAAACGCTTGAAATTAGAGGTAAAAGTTTCTGGTAATCCGGTAATTGACCAGTTTATCAGAACTGATGGGCTGCAAAAGTTCACGGCCTATCAAGATTTCAAAGCGGCAATTCACGATTACCAAAGAGAAAATCAAGTGTCAGGTATTATCTGGCGAGAAGTCACAGTCAAAGGTCAAACTTTGCGTTATCCCGAAGTAGATAGCGAATTAATAGCGCTGACTAGTGATTTAGAGATTTTAAAAGCCGCTAAAAATTCGATTTTGGAATTTTGGTATGAAGTTACTAGGGAGATGGACTTATATTTAAGTTTCAATAATAGTAAACAACACGAACAAATTATTAAACTTGATGTTGAAAGAATTGCTCAAAGAACAGAATGGGCAAGTTTATGGAAGTGGGAAAATTCTAGCTTTTTGGAAATAATTTTGCAGCTGGGATGGGGCAAACCAGAAGAAGCTTATTATAAACGAGGAAGACCGCGATCGGGTAGTGAATATATTCATGCAGTCAACCCTGGTAATCATCCTATTGGTTGATGTGTAGGATTGATATTTGATAGGACTTACGCAAAAACTCTCTCAAACTCTTATTTTTTTGTATCCTAACCTGCCTTAAGCCACTTCTCTACGAGATGCTCCTTTGAACGTGTCTATGCGTTCTTCTCTAACGAGACGCTACGCGAATGCGGTAGCCTGCGGTAACCCTCTGACGCTCCTTCTCTGCGAGACGCTGCGCGAACGTCGCTACCGCTTCGCTAATGCATCTACGTTTTTCGTTATTTTGCGTAAGTCCTGCTTTAAATTAGCAACCTCAAATTAATGATGGTAGATGACTGAAGCTGCAATTTCACAAAGATTACTCTTCTTCTTCCCCAAACACTTCGTCTATTAATTCTTGCGCTCGTTCGTCTGAAATTCTTAAAGCTTCTTGAAGTTCAGAGATATAATCTTGTTCGCTGTCTGGTACTTCTTCATCAATACCTACTAACAAGATAGCGGTTATATATGCAGCTTCTCGATAAGCTCTATTTGGCAAGGATTCGATCGCTTGAGCTACTAAGTCTTCAGGTTCTTCTTCTTCAATTAAGCTAACGACTTTATCAGTCAATTCTTCAAAGTCATCATCAGAGTAATCTTCAAATAAGCCAACCTGACTGAGAAATTCACTCAAAGCATATTCTTCCGTTGAAGAAATACCTTCACCATCAGCAGCTGCGGAAAAAAGTCCAATAATTGCGATCGCAACTTCTGGCTCTAAAGCCACTGAACTAGCACTACGCCCTTTGGGCAACCTGCGTTGAGGCATAATTATCCTTTAAAAGTTAGGTGATATTTCAGGAAGTAATACCTTGCGGTTTATCAAGCTTCCTGGATTCAGGATTCCCAAAACAATGGGTGAATACACAAATTTATTAGTTATTAATATGAATATTTGTTTCATAACGGACTTCCAATAAATAAAATATCAGGTCAGTGGCAACCGACAAGACAAAATATTAACCCAAGAAGAATGAAGGCGATTGTTCAACAAGGGATTTCTTCCCCCCTGCGATGTTTATTGTCGAGTGAGAGCGATCGCAATCATAGTCTACTTTTTTACTGCGATGGCGTAGTTTATTGTCGAGTTAGGGCGAGCACGCATAAAAGCAATTAAATCATCTTTATTCTGTTCGAGAGAGTTGCCACCCCTTACTCTAACTCGTTATTCTTCAGATAGACGTGATGCAGTTAGGGATACACCTCAAATGTCAACTAATATTTCTCTGGAAGAACGTCTTGCAGCTGTCGAAGCGGCGGTGACGGAGTTACAAAAACAAGTATCGGCTTCTCAACCAACCAATTGGCTCAAACAAATTACAGCTTCCTTCAAAGATGAGCCTGCGTTTGAAGAGGTACTCGCTTATGGGCGTGCGATTCGCCAACGCGACGAGCCAATAATCGAAATTCAGGATGAGCCATGAAATATTTGTTGGATACAGATCATTTAAGCATTATCCAGCGACAAACGGGGCAAGATTACGTGAATCTTTCGACCCGTATGGCTCAATATCCGCTATCGGATTTTGCAATTTCAATTGTCACCTTTCACGAACAACTTCTTGGTTGCCATACGTATATTAGTCGCGCTCGTAACGATAGTGAAGTTGTTAAAGGTTATGAGATGATGGTACGTCTTGTAAATGATTTTAAGGTTCTACCGCTTGTGTCATTTGATGCTGACGCTGCTACTGCATTCAGTCAATTACAAACTCAACGCATTCAACTTGCAAGAATGGATTCGCGGATTGCGGCGATCGCACTATCTCGTAAATTAGTTCTGTTAACACGCAATCATCGGGATTTCAGCAAAGTACCCGGATTGTTAATTGAGAATTGGACGGCTTAATGCGATGGCATAGTTTATTGTTGAGCGAGAGCCTAGCCCGTCGCAGACATCTCCTTGGAAGAAGATATCGTTTAAAGCGAAAAATATTCCAATCTATTCTGAAGGAAGTTGTTCTTCTTGTAATGGAGATCGAAATCAAATTTATAAATAAAAATTAACCTTTTGAATCCGGGTTCTGAAATTAACACAACGCTCCCCCTAATTCCTGAGGCTTTCAGCTGCCTCGACATCGCAACTTCTAAAGTTGTATATTTTATTTCCAGGACTTACGCATAGGCAACGGAAAATCTAACCACAGAGGACGCAGCGAAAAGTCGGAGCGCCGGCTTCCGGCGTACACCGAAGGGGTTGCCGCAGGCATCTGAACTTTTCAAGACAGAGGACACGGAGAAATAAGAGCAAGAGAGAGTTTTTGCGTAAGTCCTAATTTCTTGTAATTGCTAAAAAATACGCACAGGATACATTCCTGTGCGTATTAAGACGGCTAAATTTAATGATTTCGGAGTGGAGAGGAAGGGGGTGAGGAAAAATTTCTAACTCTCAACTCTCAACTCCTAACTCCTAACTCTCAACTCCTAACTCCCTTTCACAACTTCGTCCCACACTCAGAACAAAAGTTATGAGTGGGAGCATTTTTAGCATTGCAGTGACTACAATAAACTGGCTCTGCTGGGGCTTTGGGCGCTTGCTTGGGTAAGCCGACCATTTGAGCGTTGCTCTTACCAGGAGCTACCATTGGATAGCAATTTTCGTCTCTGGTAACGTGGACATTCACGATTACCGGGCCTTTGTGTGCCAGCATTTCGGCGATGCCATCTTTCAATTCGCTGCGATCGCGGATTACCATTCCCTTGATTCCATAGGCTTTTGCCAATAACTCAATGTCTGGCATCCCTACTTCCATGTTTGAGGATGAATAACGTTCGCCGTAAAAGGCTTGTTGCCATTGGCGTACCATCCCTTGCCAGCCATTGTTAATAATTAGAGTCTTGACATTTATACCGTATTGTGCTAGTGTACCAAGCTCTTGTAAGCACATTTGGAAACTTGCATCACCACTAATACAGATGACTTCTTCATCGGGAAAGGCGACTTTAGCGCCCATAGCCGCAGGTACGCCAAAACCCATAGTTCCTAAACCTGCGCTAGAAATCCAGCGTCTTGGGCCGTTTTTCAGAAATTGCGCTGCCCACATTTGATGTTGTCCCACATCTGTGGTGTAGAAGGCGTTGGGTGCTTGGCGGCTGACTTCTTGGATTGCTTCTTGGGGTGAAATGCTGTCGGGATGCTGCGGTACTACCAGAGGGTACTCTTCCCGCCAACGGTTAACTTTAGTTAACCACTCTTGATTTTGATTTGGTGTTGCTTTGATGCCTGTTTCTTTGCAGCGACGCAACAAGTCAATCAACACGTTACGCACATCGCCGACGATGGGCACTTCGGGAATGCGATTTTTGCCGACTTCGGCGGGGTCGATGTCGATGTGGATTACTTTGGCGCGGGAGGCGAATTCGTCTAATTTGCCAGTGACGCGATCGTCAAATCTTGCGCCGACGCAAATTAGCAAGTCACAATCACTCACAGCAAAGTTAGCGTAAGCGGTGCCGTGCATTCCCAACATTCCCAGAGCTAGGGGATGATGTTCGTCAAAGGCACCGATCCCCATTAAAGTTGTGGTGACGGGGATATTGAATAACTCAGCTAATTGCTTGATTTCTTCGTGGGCACTAGCAGCGATCGCACCACCACCTACATAAAGTAGGGGACGGCGACTTTCAGTAATCAACCCAATTGCTGCCTGAATTTGCCGGGGATTTCCCTTTACTGTGGGACGATAACCGCGTAACTTTACTGAACCTGGTTTCACAGGTACATAGTCAAATTCTTCTAAAGCTACATCCTTAGGCACATCTATCAAAACTGGCCCTGGACGCCCGGTGCTAGCAACGTGAAAGGCTTCGGCAACAATCCGCGCCATATCTTTGGGATCGCGCACTACATAGGAATGCTTGACAATTGGTAGCGTGATCCCATAAATATCAGTTTCTTGAAACGCATCTGTACCGATGGCTGGACGTGAAACCTGTCCCGTGACTACAATCATCGGGATGGAATCCATGTAGGCTGTGGCGATGCCTGTTACCAAGTTTGTTGCTCCTGGGCCAGAAGTACCAAAACATACTCCTACCTTCCCTGTGGCACGTGCGTAACCGTCAGCGGCGTGGGCTGCGCCTTGTTCGTGTCTCACTAGAATGTGCTTAATTGCACCAGTAGCTTCCACCTTATAGAGGTCGTCATAAATCGGCAGAATCGCCCCACCAGGATAACCAAAAATATACTCAACGCCGTGGCGATGAAGACTGTCAAGCAGAGCAAAACCGCCAGATGCACGTTTGGGCACTACTGGCGGGTTTTTGCGGGACTGTTGGTGATTCTCGGCTTGTGGAATACTGATTTGGGAAGGCAATTCTCCCACGGAGACGCTTTGTGAACGCACGGTCAAACCTCAGACTATAGCTAAAGTTAATGCTGACTTCTGTAGTTAAGATTTCATTTTAATAGAAAACTTCAATTAAATGCCGATTAATTTAATTTATAGATTAAAAATAAAGCCAGATTACTAGCCTACATTAGTTAAATCACGTCTTGCAAGACTCTGCGGGTATTTTGCCAAGCCCAAACGCCGACAAGTACAACAACGATGCTCATAACCACAAGCACTGTTCTTAATCCCAAAGCATCAGTTAACGGCCCAGTAATTGCTAAGGGTACAGATAAGGCAATGTTGACAGCGTGATTTTGAAAGCCAAACACTTTACCATGCATGGTTGGTGGTGTTTGCTGTTGAATTAAAGTTTGCATAGGTACACCAATAAAGGCAGCACCAACACCCAAAATTGCACACAGTCCCAATGCCAACAATAAATTGTGCGTAAAAGTAAACACCCCTAAAACTAGGGCTATCATTAAAAAGCCAATTAAAGGTAAGGGTTTGTGGTGCAATTTATCACCCCAGTGGCCTAAAAGCGCTGCACCGGATACCATACCCACACCGGCTGCGGCTAAGAAAAAGCCAAATTGTTTTTCTTTGAGGCCAAACTCCTCAGCTAAACGAATGGTCAACACCGTTAAGGCTGCAAACACACAATATAAAGTTGTTAGTTGCAGCATTGCATTCAAGACCAAACGGTTTTTCTTGAGATAGCGTAGACTGGCGGTAAATTCAGCCCAAGGGTGATTTTCGCCTTGATGTTCCCTTGGTGGTTTGTGTTCTTTAAATTGAATTGGCTGCATAATAGCAGCTGACAATATGTATAGTCCTCCAACCACAACCTCTTGACCGTATTCCGATCCCATAAAGCTTTTTGCCAAACTTAAAATCGGTTCTCCCACCGCAAAGCCAACAATTAAAGCTCCCATCATGGTGCTGCTAAACAGTGCGTTGGCTGCTAACAAATTCTCTCGCTTCACCAACAAGGGAATGGCGGCTTGCTCAGCTGGTGCAAAAAATTGGGTGACAGAGGAAATGGCAAAAGTCAAGATTAACAGGATTAGGAATTCTCGTGGCAAAAAAGGCAGACACAGAGTTAATAGTCCCCGCACCACATCTGAACCGACCATAATCAGCTTTTTTGGCAAGCGGTCAACAAAGATACCGCCGGCAGAACCAAACAAAATCGCTGGTATTGTAAATGCCAGCATCAAAGTTGAATACATTGAATTTTCTGCTAAACCTGGAAGCGGCGAGTAGTTCTCCAAGAGAGCAATCATCAAAACAAAAAAAACTTTATCTGCTAACTGGGACACTAATTGCCCAATCCACAGCAGCATAAAACCACGGTTTTTTAGCAGTGCGCCAAATCCATTATTAACAGCAGCAGGTTCTGTTGGAAACATCAGTTACTTTGGGTAGATGGGGCATGGGATATAGGGCATGGGGTAGAGAGGGAGGGGAGGTAGGGA
>NZ_JACKZU010000217.1:0-13891 GCF_014222165.1 Nostoc sp. 2RC | reverse complement strand
GTGTCAACTTAACGTAAAACCCTTGTAATGACGTTAGAGCAAACTTACTCAATTACTAACTAATCGACACTCACCCCACCCCGGTTTTATCTAAAGCCAAAACCTCCCCTCAGAGCCTGCGGGGAGGGGATTGAGGGGTGGGGTAAAACGGCTGTGGGACAAGGGTTTAAACTTAAGTTGACACCAATGGTGTCCTCACCCGTCTCACAAGAGTTTACCAATGCACTATTTTAGCTGTGTCAGTCCAGTACTTACCTTTCCCCCTTTCACCTTACCCTTTTCCCGACTTCTCTTAGAAGTCTAATCTTTAGAGTTAAGACCGAGACGTTCTATTAGCATGGGTAAATCTTTAGCAGAGACTTGGCGGTGATTGGTTTCTACAGCGTCAACCCAAGAGATACTTTTTCCCATCGTTGAGGCAAAAAACGCCCTCGACCAGCCTTTAGCTTTTCTGGCTTTGCGAATCATCTCACCTGATGGCGATCGCAGTTGACACTGATTTTTGGTTTGGCGGTTAATTCTATTTTGGCTTTGCGGGTAGTTTAACCGTTGTTGTGCTTCTGACGGCAAATTGAACCGCCACCGTGATATTAAAAGTTCTTGCCAAAATCCAGTGGGACGTTTGCCTTGCTTGTTCTCCAACCAATCTGGCCCAATTTCAAGTTCTATTTGCCATCCAGCTTTTTTAACAACATTCATATCAGTTTCAAAATCATCAGCTAAACACCGACGCAGTTGGCGATCGCTTGCTGCTGCTGTAACTCGTTTTTCTCCATAGGCAATTTCTAACAGCGTTTTGCCAATCAAGCGGTTTTGTAATCCGGGTACAATTTGAAAAGTCAGCCAAATTAGGATTCTGGCAGCACCGACGTTTTGCTTACCAATACTAAAAAGCGTTTGTACGGTTTTCTTGGTAATAATGCCTGTATGGTAATAATATTCTGATTTGTTTAAGAAGTATCTTGCCCACTCTCCGGGTTTGACGGTAAGAGTTAAACCAATAAGTTTGCAATGGCTATCCTCTGCTTCAGCAAATTTGTGTTCCACAGAAACATTCCAAATTTGCCAATCTCTTGTTGTAAAAGCCGGAACTTTATCTGTATTGAACCAAGTAATTTCTGCCAATACTTGAGCAGGTTGTCTTACCAAACTATCTAGAATCTCTAATTTTTGTGATTTGCTCAAATCACGGCGCTTTGATAAACCTGTATATTCAACCAACTGTTTATCATCAATCACAAAAGCTTGATTCCAAGGTTGCTGAAGTTCAAGTGCTTTAGCACAGTAAATTAGATGAATAGCACCTGCTCTTGGGTCAAATTCCTCAATGGTGGTCAGAGCAGCATCTATTGTTAATGCTTGCTTTTGTGGAGACAAACTTTCATCGCTGATATAATACTCGATTTGGCCACTACGTCCTTTATTAACAGGTTTTTCGTAACTCAAAATCGAATCAGACTTAACTTTCCAGGATAAATCTGATTTTTGTGACAAAACTTCTGCCACACCTCGCAGTACCAACGTTAATGCTGCTAACGTTGTGGAGCCATCAGGAAATAAAGAACCTGCTTTAAACCTTGGTTTTTCGGTTGTAGATTTCTGCTCTTTAAGTAGTAGTTTAAGCAGGAAAATTGCCAAGCGATCGGACTGGATACTTTCAATCTGACGAAAATTATTCCAAGTGACGAGATGTGTTTCAACCTGCTGTTGAACTTCAAAAATTTGAGTTTTAACTTGATTTTTTGTTTCAAAAAGCTGTGTTTTAACCTGCTTTTTTACGTCAACTAAACTGACTTTACTTTTTTGTTCTAAGTCAACTAAGGAATCTGCGATCGCTTCTCTTGTTCGTTTTACTGTAACCTTTATCCGATTTCGTAATGCTTCAGATAGGCGTTCCATATTGATTGTTATTGTTATCTATTGAAAGTAATTTCTGATATTTGCTATGTGCAGATTTTTAGCACGCAACTTTTATTCTAAATAATTTTTGTATAAAGCACATAAGAGAATTTTTAATTTTAACATAAAAGATGATTATTTAATAAATTAATTATTAATTATCAAATCTATAAATATAATTAATCAATACTATTTACAACCAGCAAGATGTAAGGTCTAAAAATTAGTAAAACTATGATGCCAAACCTTGTATATATAAGCTTTTCAGGATTTTACATTTGCTGCTAAAAACAGGTCACAAAATTGCTAGAAACAGGTCACAGATGCATATTAAAAAGTTAAATATTTCAAAGTTTTTGCGAAGTCTTTGCAATCTGGATAAACTAATAGACTTGTGAATTTTTAATAGTCATATGTATTTTTTTAAACTTTTATGTATACTAAAAATGAAAGCTACAAGCTTTCTAAAAAAGCACAATTAAGCTCTAACATTGATATGTTTACATGTCAATTATTCTTACGAATCATACTTATCTATATCCTAAGAAAGAGTAGTAAGAATCCAAAGTCTTGATTGTTTACAAACTTTTGAACCTAATTATCGAAGGAGAATTTTATGAGCTTAGAAGATAAAATCAAAGCAACTGCCAAAAACATTGAAGGTAAAGCTAAAGAAATTGCAGGTCAAGTAACTGACAATCCAGAGTTAGAAGCCGAAGGCAAGCTAAAACAAGCTGAGGCTAATGTAAGTCAGTCTGTTGAAAACGCCAAAGATGAAGTTAAAAAACTGATTGATTAATCAACTTTGCTGTTTCAAGAATCCCAAATTCAGAGTTTAGAATTAGTAATAAATTCAGACTTGTCATCATTCTCAAATCTGTACCTTAGAATCGATCGCTAACTTGTAGAGTGTTAGTGTAATTGCAAGCACGCTGATTTTTTTACTAATTTTGAGGATGAATTTGATTGCAATACAGCAATCCTCATAAACAAATATGATATTTAGAGGATTGCTTTCTTCTTCTGTAGTCTTAATTAATTCAAATTTAATTTTGAAAAAGATTTTCAAGCTTCATAGAGCTATGAATTAACCATAGTGACTTTGTTTTTACTCGATAAGATAATAAGGAATAAAACAATGCCAAGATTGATAGGACAGCGACGTTCCCCTGCTAATTTGTATCTGCTTTCTGCGATGGTTGTAGCCATCGCCACAGCTGGAGTACTTGAATATAAAGGTGTTTTTGATTTAGAGGATCTGGTTCAACAAGTAAAAATTAAGCTGCACACAAGCAGTTTATCTTCTAATTCTCCAACAACTCACTTATCTAAAACAGTGCTCACTGATAAGTATTCATAATTGAATTTTCAATCATCAAGAAAGTGTGAGGAAAAGCCATTGCGTAGGACGGGATTCCTGGCTCAAAGCAAGTGGCATGATTTACCTGCAAACAAACTTTAGGAACTCAGCACCACCAAAGGAATCAAAGATATGCGTCGAGGAACTGATTTAATCGGAAAAATTGTTGTTGCTTACAATACCGGAGAGCGAATTGAGCGGATTCAAGACTTGATTTTTGACCAACAGAGCGATCGACTTCTCGGACTGCTTGTAGATGATGGCAGCTTGTTTCGTAGTGCCCGCGTGATTCCATTTGCTCAAGTACAAGCGATCGGTTTAAACGCTGTAATCGTACCTTCAAAAGCAGCAGTAGTCAAAATTAAGAAAGCGCCAGAAATTAGAGCTATTGTAAAACGCAACAATGTGCTTAAAGGAACCCGAATCTTGACTACAAATGGACGCGATTTGGGAACAATGATTGACCTTTATTTTGATGAACAGACAGGAGTCGTTGAAGGATACGAAGTTTCCGGCGGTTTGTTTGCTGATGCTTATTCTGGACGAAGCTTTGTTCCTGCTAATAACACGCTCAAAATCGGAGAGAATTTTGCATTCGTATCAATTGAAACTGCTGAACTTATGCAAGAACAAGTGGGTGGTTTTAAAGGAGCTATTCAAACAGCTAGCAATAGAATACAAGATACCACAGCGGCAGCTAATCAAAAACTTCAGAAAGTAGGTGAAATTGCTACAGAAAAGTTGCAAGAAACAACGGAGGTTGTAAGCAGACAATTGCAAGATGTTAATCAAGTAGCAACAACATCAATGACAAACGCGATTATTGATTCAACAGCGCAAAAAGCTTTTGTGGTTGGTCAAATTGCAGATAGAGATGTATTTGCCCTAGATGGTAGCGTGTTAGTGATGCGGGGACAAACAGTTACCAGATCGATTGCAGATGAGGCCGAACGTCTAGGTGTACTGCATCGACTTTATCGAGCCACTGGAGGTGATGTTGTAGCCGAGTTAAATCGCAAAATTCAGGAAACTGTAGACACAACTAGCAATCAATTCCAGGAAACTGTAAAACAAACAAGTGCGATCGCTGATGAAAAGTTGCGACTGACAGCTCGCAACACTGCCACCAAATTAATGAATGCAATTATCAATCCAGAAGAACAAAAGGCATTGGTAATTGATAGGGTGGTTGATTACGATGTAATTTCCCCGAATGGAAGATTACTAATTGCTCAAGGACAGCCAATTACATTGGAGATTGCCGAACGAGCCGAGCAGCAGGGAATACTTAACCAACTGTTCCAAGCAACAAAAGGCAGCTTAACAGCCGAGTTGAGTAACTCAACCAGCAATATTGTTGCTAGTTATTTGGTAGAACAAGCTTTGGGACGACGAGTGCATCAGTTAGTTCAGACTAATGATGGATTAGTTGTAGCTGCACCAGGACAAATTGTTACCCAACAAGTAATTGAGCGCAGCCGTAGTTACAAGCAAGAACGGGCGCTACTCAATGCCGTTGGCTTAACCTTCATTGACGCAGTTGGTTCTAGTGCCAATCGCACACTTTCCGATACAAGCGAATTGGTGGTTGATAGTGTTGCTCGCGTACAAGAAAATGTAACTAGCTTCGTGGCAATCCTCCAAAAAAGGTTTGAACAAGTACGCCAACAGGCAATTCAAACATTAGAAGAACACCGCATCAAAGAAGCTTTAGGACGTACCGTGAATCGAATCATTTTAAACAAGGATGATAGCGTGATTTTAAGTCCAGGGGATATCATTACCCATCGTGCCATCGAACTTGCCCGGAAAGCTGATGTGCTAGATATCCTATTAAGCTCGGTGTACAAAAAGGAAGAACAACCTGCGATCGCTTTATTAAATCCATCAGCAAAAACTAAAGTCAAAGAGCGAGAGCTTACAGTTTCATCGAGTTAATTATAGTTTCACGTACTACTCTGCCAACCCAAAAATACGCTTCTTTCGGGCTGAGGAAAGGAGTAAAGGGTAAGGGATTTAAAACCTTTCCCCTTTCCCCTGCACCTTTTCCCGATTTCTGCAAAAAGTCTATTAAAAGGATGGTTTTTAGCAACTGTCGTTGGGACATTACCACGATTAGAACCAATATTTAGGATAGGTTCTTTCGTGTGCCAGATTATTGAATACCACTGCACAGAGTACCAAAATTATCGAACCTTCTAAGGCAGGTGTTAAAAGAAATTGCCAGGATGGTTTCGTCATCATCACAACTAATGCAACTGCTCCCGAAGGAGGGTGTAAAGTTGCAGTCAGCTGCATCATACCAATGGCTGTCGCTACCGCCATTCCCATTGCCCAAGGTTCTGAACCGAAAAAATACAGAATAGTCAGACTAACTAATGCTGCCACAAGATTTCCACCAATTACATTCCGGGGTTGAGCTAAAGGACTGTCAGGAACACCAAAGATTAATACGCTAGTAGCACCAAAGGGAGCCATCAACAAAGGAGAATTAGTTTTTACAGAAAGGTAAGCCGTTAGGGCTATGCCAATAAAACTACCGCACCAACTCCAAAATATGTGTGTGTGGTGGGGTCTATCTAAACAAAATGAACGCCTAGTTCCACGTATTTTAAAGCAGTAGTTTCTCCATTTCTCCTGAAGATTTTGATAATTGAATTTAGCTTGTTTGGGTAAATAACCTTTCATAATTTTCCAGAGCAACTACAACTAACAGTCCTCAACACAAAAAGATTCCTTGTATTTACTGCTTTAGCTCATCTTGGTCAGCAATTTAGCTATAAAATACGTAAATTCTGTTTCTTGAGAGAGTTTTAAATTAGACTCATCAGCTAAGGTTTTCGTCTGATGAAGGCAATGTTTGAGCCATAAATTAGCGTTTTGATCGCTCAAAAATTCAAATTCATTGATTTAAAAAATTTGGTAGCTGTAAAATGTCATGATTTTATGACATATAATTTCCAAAATATCCTTTGAAGCCGACCAAGGAAATACGAAATCTATACAAATAAGTTATTTTATTTATAAGATTTAGTTATATTATTACCTGGCTTGACTTTCTGAGAAATCAGCTGTAGCTAATCTATTTATTTCACAAACGCTAATCCACTATATAAATGAAAAGCAGAGTCCCAATTAGTCTCCTCTCTACGAAATAGGTGAATGTGAGATTCAATTTGACCCAGTATTTCTTTATGGTCTAATGCTGTATCTGCAAAGAGCGTGAAATCTGACCAAGTTTTGACCTGGGGTAGTTGCTGACCGATCCAATTTGATAAACTATTCCAATTAATTCTGATTGTATTTTGGCTAGCTTGAGGAATAATTTCTAAACCTTGCTGAAATTCATAGCCACCATCGCAAAGCCGCAGAATACAACGTCTACCGGGTAGGTGTAAATCACAAAACTGAGCATAGTCTTGTGTTTGAGTTTTTCTTTCTAGTTGACCACGAGCATCAATATCTACAACTTGTTCAAAAATAGGCAAAAGTCCTACTATTCGTGCTGTGACTTCTGACCAATCAAAGGTTAAAGAACCGAGTTGATTTGCTTGATTACGGCAAACAACAGTAGCTTTTAATTGAGATTGTGAAAAATATTTAATTTGAAATACTTGAATTTGTTGAATTGCGGTTATTGTTGTCCAAAAACAGGGAATAGCAGCTTGTTGCAGCTGTTCGCCGTAAAATTTTAGTTCTCCCACTTGTCCAGTGCGGTATAGTCTCCAGCCACGACTTGGTAGCGTTAACCTTGCACTGTAAGGATCTATTTGCATTATTTGAGCAAATTTTCGAGATGCTTCTGGCTTCAGTTCGTTATTAATAGGTTCTAAGATTAGTACGCCAACTTCGGTGTTATTGGGTTCGGATTTGGCTTGAGCAATAGCACGTTGTCTTTCTTCTTGCTCAATTTCTTGCAGCCGCCGCAAACCTTGACGCGCTAGCGTCACTATTCTAGTATTTCTTGTATCTCGTAGTAGTTGTCGAAAAATTTTTTCTGCATCTTGGTAGTTTCCAGATACTTCATGCAGCCTACCGAGATAAAATTGCACCCAAGGATGTTCTGGTGATTCTTGTTGCAGCTGTTTGAGTAATGTAGCAGCTGTTTCATAGTCTTTATTGTCAAAGGCGATCGCAACTTGCTCAATCATGTTTCAATCCACGCGAGAGAAATATCTCACGCAAAGGCGCAAAGGCGCAAAAATTTTCTGTGAGCCTGGGTGTCTCTGCGCGATCTATAACTCATTTATACTTCACAAGCTGCGGTAATCAAGGATAATGCCACTACTGGCGCTGTCACTGCTCTGAGGATACGACGACCAAGGGAAACAGGTTGAAATCCCACTGCGATGGCATTTTCAACTTCTTGTTTTGTCCATCCGCCTTCTGGGCCGGTAGCAATCACAATTGTCTGTTGTTCTGTCTTACAAAGCTCAGATCCCAGGAAGCTTTGGCTCAACGCCACTTGCTTTCCGACGCAAGGGGACAGGAACTTGTCATTTGTCACTTGTCCTTTGTGTTGTAAGCAATCTTTTAAGTGCGGAAAATCACCACGAGCCACACAGATATATTGCTGAGTGTTGAGGGGTGAGTGTTGACTGTTGACTGATGACAAACCCGTGTTAAAAGTAACAGGTTCTAAAATAGTTGGCACGAATGAACGTTCTGATTGTTCGGCGGCTTCCGCTGCGATACGCCGCCAGCGTTCGAGTTTTTGCGGGCTGGGATGAAGCAAAGTGCGATCGCTCAACACTGGTGCAATACAAGTTACTCCTAATTCCGTACAGCAGCGCACTACTTCATCGAATCCATTACCTTTTGGTAAAGCCACTAACAGTGTAATTGATACAGGTAATTCAGTTTCTACTGTCAGTATTTCTAAAACTTGTGCTTGTTCTGCTGCTAATTGCGCCAACCACCATTTTCCTTTACCGTCCATTGCAATAAAGCGATCGCCCTCACGCAAGCGCAACACCCGCCCCAGATAATGTTGCTGTTCTTTGGTAAGCAAAATTTGCTGTTGTTGGAGTTGGGAAGGTGCGATGGCAATTCTTTGCAGCTGAGACATCGGATTGAGGATTTTAGTTAAAAAATACCAATTTTTGCTACTTTAGTTTTGGCTACTGGTAAATTAAATTACTTTAAAGATGTTTTAATTTTTAATTATTTTCTGGTCAAATGACTGTGTTATTAATTGTCAATAATTAATTTCTCAGCATTGAGTTATACTGCGAAAAAATTTCCTACTGCGATCGCTGTTGATTAAACTTGCTCTTTTACTCGGTAAAACAATTTAAAGTCTTGGCTAAAACCCAATACGCTAAGTTAAGCGTTTGCTCTTTTCTTTGCAATAGCCTCTATCTTACCACTGCGCGCCTACACTAAAAAAAACTGTTAACTGTCAACAGTCAACAGTCAACAATCAACTGGTATCTTAATTTGTAAAAATTCCTGGACTCGCTGCAAATAAGTTGATGCATCTTCTAACATCGGAAAATGGGCTGTATTCGGAATCACTACAAACTCCACTTTGTCACTCAATGCTGCTGCTTGACGCCCCATCTGGGCTGGAATGATCTTGTCATACTCACCCGATATCATTAGAGTTGGCACTGTCAACTTAGCAAATTCCTGTGGCATCAACTCAGCTTGTGCCTTAGAAACTGAAGTAAAAATTGTACCTAATGCTGCATCATAATCTGCTTGGAGAAAATCTTCTAAAAAAGCCTGCCGTTCAGCATTTGGTATAGGACTATGCAGAAATCTAGCCATAAAGAATCGGTCAACAAATGGTATTTTAGCTAACCATTTGGGGCGGAATTTAACTACATAACCACCAAATTTATGAAAGGCTGTAAATGCTTTTTCGTCGTATTCAAAAATACCACTACAAGTTAAAATCCCCCGTTCTACTCGTTGAGGATAACGGTTAAAAAATAAAGTCGCAACAGAAGCACCCATTGAATGGGCATGGATATAAACACGCTGGATATGCAACACATCTAACAAAGCTGCCAAATCATCAGCGTATTCTTCTAATTCATACGTTAACTGTTTGATTGCCTTTGATTGTTCCTGGGGTGACTCAGACTCAGCAACAGATTCGCTTGCTTGGACTATGGTTGGCTGACCGCGAGAACGTCCAAATCCCCGTAAATCGTAGAGTAAACAATCAAATTGCTCAGATAAAGCATTAGCAATACTTTGCCAATATCTAGCCGAACCAGCCCAACCGTGGATAAAAACCATCACTGGTTTAACTAAAGAATTAGATGGTTTTTTTACCCACTCATAATAATGCTCAACGCCACGAACATTAATGTAAGGCATTTGTGCTTTGTCCTCCGTCCTAATGTCATTCGTCTTCTCTTACAAATTCCCCTTCACCGTCGCAAGCACGGCTAAATCGGATTTTGCACTTCATCATTAGTCACTATATCCTGGCTACATTCTTATTAGTCTTTAGTTTTTGACTAATAACTAATGACCAATGACTAATGACTAATGACTAATGACCAATGACCAATGATTCTTAGGCTGATTCTGGCTTTGGTAGTGAAGAAGGATGTACGATCAGTTCGGCGGTCGATCGCTTCTCTACCATCTCCCGTGTGACTGTACAACGTGTCACGTCTTTGCGAGATGGTAATTCATACATCACCTCCAGCATCAATTCTTCTACAATCCCCCGCAACGCTCTAGCACCAGTTTTCCGACGGTAGGCTTCTTGAGCAATGGCTCTTAAAGCATCTGGTTTAAAGTCTAACTGGACATTATCCATCTTCAGCAGTTTTTGGTACTGCTTCACTAAGGCGCTGCGTGGTTGGGTAAGAATTGCCATTAACGCTTCTTCATCTAGGGGATCTACCACTGCTACCATTGGCACGCGTCCGATAAATTCTGGAATCATGCCAAATTTCACTAGATCGTCCGGTTCTAGATGGCGGAGAGTGTCTGCTGCCCGTTTTTCCTTGGATTGACCTTCTCCCGGCTGCACAAAACCGATTGACTTTTTGCCGACTCTCTGGTCTACAACTTTTTCTAAACCTACGAAAGCCCCGCCACAGACAAATAAAATATTGCTGGTATCAATTTGAATGCAGTCTTGGTAAGGGTGCTTGCGTCCTCCTTGGGGTGGGACGTTGGCGATGGTTCCCTCTAACATTTTCAGCAAGGCTTGTTGCACGCCTTCGCCGGAAACATCGCGAGTAATTGAGGGATTTTCGCTTTTGCGGGCAATTTTGTCAATTTCGTCGATGTAGATGATTCCCCGTTGGGCTTCTTCCACGTCTAAATCTGCCACCTGCAACAGTCGCAACAAGATATTTTCTACATCTTCTCCCACATACCCTGCTTCCGTCAGCGTCGTGGCATCAGCGACGGCAAAGGGAACATCAAGGATTTTCGCTAGGGTTTGGGCTAAGAGAGTTTTACCGCAACCAGTAGGGCCAATTAACAAAATATTAGACTTTTGTAACTCCACTACATCATCAGCAGCAGCTTTGCCATTGGCTTTAGACTGAACGATGGCCAGCCGCTTGTAATGATTGTAAACGGCTACAGATAAGACTTTCTTGGCTTCATCTTGACCAATAACGTGTTCGTCTAGATACTTTTTAATCTCTCTTGGCTTGGGTATTTGATTAAACGAAATACTCGAAGAGCGGGTACGACGTTTTTGAGGTGGTTCCGATTTTGGTGCGGGTTGGGCTGCTGCACCATTTGTATCGAGTAACTCTTCGTCTAGTATTTCGTTACACAAGTCAACGCATTCATCGCAGATGTAGACTCCCGGCCCCGCGATTAATTTACGCACCTGCTCTTGAGACTTGCCACAAAATGAACATTTTAAATGGGAGTCGTACTTAGACATACCAGCCTCTTATTTCAGAATGGTGACGTTTTCCCCTGCTGTGGGAAGATTTTGCCTGGAAATGACCTGATCGATCAAACCGTAGTTTTTCGCCTCTTCTGCCGACATGAAAAAGTCGCGCTCGGTATCTGCTTCGATTCTTTCTAAAGGTTGACCAGTATGCTGAGATAGTAACTGATTTAGCTTCGCCTTAACGTAAAGAATTTCTCTAGCTTGAATTTCAATGTCAATGGCTTGCCCTTGAGCGCCACCAAGTGGTTGGTGAATCATTATCCGAGAATCGGGAAGAGACATACGCTTACCCGCAGTTCCCGCTGTTAACAAAAACGCTCCCATGCTCGCAGCTAATCCAAAACAAATGGTAACAACATCGGGGCGTATTTGTTGTATTGTATCATAGATAGCCATACCTGCGTAGACAGAGCCGCCAGGGGAATTAATGTATAATTGGATGTCTTTTTCTGAGTCTTCAGCGTCTAGGAATAACAACTGAGCGACAATTGAGTTTGCAACAGCATCGTCTATTGGCGTTCCCAAAAAGATAATCCGCTCTCGCAGCAGGCGGGAGTAGATGTCGAAAGCCCTTTCTCCCATACCGGATTGTTCTACCACCATCGGCACGATGTTGTTAGGGCTGCTCAACTGGGAGTTAATGTTTATTCGACTTAAGTTGCTGATGGGATAATTTCCCGACTGCGATACAAGCATAGAAGATTTAACGATAGTTGGGACAGAGGTTTCGGCAGCTCAGGCTGCCTTGTTGACGAGTTGGGATTTTTATTTAAGCTACGTGTTAACCATTATGCCTCATATAAATTCCTCTCGTGTAACACAGTATCAAGCCCAGACCCAAATAGTGTCACTATTTCCTCAGAATTCTTTAATTTTTCTTTTGATTGTGGGTATTGGGGAGATGAGGTAGACAAGGGAGCAGGGGAGATAACTCCCCAGTCAACAGTCACCAATGCCCCATACCCTTGATATCCTTTAGCTTACCCATTCACCAGCACTTTAACTCAGAACTGATGAATTATCGGTGTGAAATTTTCAGGACTCTGGTGCGGTTTCTATGGAAGGTTCGCTGCTTTCTTCTGTTTCAGGTGCGTTGGTGTCTGCATCTGATTGTGTTGCTTCCGTTTCCTCTGCTGACGCTAAGGAACCTTCGGGTACAAGTTCAACTGAGGAATGTTCTAAGAGCCAGTCAATGATTTTTTCGGTTAGCAGTTCATTTTCCACCATTGACCGTAGTCTTTCTTCATCAATATCTTTTTCATCTGGATACTGTTGTAAAAGTTCTGTGACTCTGGCTGTGATTTCCTCTGGTGTCAGCTCTATAGATTCGCGTTTACCCACTTCTCGTAAGGATAAAGAGCGCTTGAGGCGGTCAATTGCTTCCTGGCGCGATCGCTCCCGCAATTGAGGAATAATATCTTGAGTAAATAACTTCCTCACATCTAGTCCTTGCTGAGACAAGCGAATTGCTGTTTGAGTCAGCATTGCATCCACTTCTTTCTCTATTAACGTTGCTGGTAACTCAATTTCTACGTGCTTGAGCAGTTCCGTTAACAAAGCTTCTTGTTTATTGCTCTTGGTTTTTTCGTCGGCTTCTTTTTGGTATCGCTCTACTAGAGAGGTGCGTAATTCCTCCAAAGTTTCAAAATCACTGACTTCTTGGGCAAAGTCGTCATTTAATTCTGGTAGTTCTTTTTCTTTGAGTTCTTTAACCGTTACTGTAAAGGTTGCTGCTTTTCCTGCCAAATCTTCATTGGCATAAGGATCTGGGAACTGCGCTGAAATTTCCTTGGTTTCACCTGGATTCATGCCTACGATACCAGAGACAAAACCTGGAATAAATTTATCTTCTTGCAACTCTAGTTGAAAATCAGTTGCTTCGGCTCCGGGAATAGCTTCTGGTTCGCCTGTTTCCTCTTCACCCTCAGCTTTGGCGAACACGCCTTTAAAATCCACTACAGCAACATCACCGATTTGGGCTGCACGTCCTTCTACAGGAATCAATGTTGCCAATTCTTGACGTTGCTTGTCCAGAGTGTTGTCTACTTGCTCTGGATCGTACTTGATTTCCTCAGCTTTAGCTTGCAAATCAGTGTACTGCACCAAATTTACTTCTGGCTCAACATCAACAGCCGCTGAAAACGTCAAGGGTTTTCCAGGTTCATAATTATTAATCAAATCCTCAAAAGAGGAACGCAGTTGCGGCTGACCTATGGCTTGAATGGATTCTTGTTTAACTGCTTGCTCAATACCATCTTGAATTAGTTCTTCCAGGGCTGCTGCCTTAATTCGAGTCGTACCCAGCCTTTGTAGTAATATTGGCCGAGGCACCTTGCCTTTACGAAACCCAGGAATATTGGCAGTACTCGCTAAGTTTTTAATGACTTGTTCGTAAGTTTGCTTGGTAATTTCCGGCGTAATTTCTATTTCCAAGCCAATTTGGCTGGCGGGAAGTTTTTCCTGGGTGACTTTCATGCTTCGTCTCTAGTTTTCTGGTATTTTAAACTCCGAGTACACACAAGACGCAAGTAATCGCGTTTATGGCTTGATGTCTCTTAGGGGCAATGAGAGGATGCCACAAGGCTTCATGATATCCAAAAATGGATGGTTGTCCTGGGGCAAAGATCTAGTGTACTGCCAATGTCCAAAGACTTGATACTTTAACTTCATAACAATTAGTCATTGGGCATTGGTGACTGTTGACTGGGGAATTATATTCTCCCCATCTCCCCATCTCCCCCATCTCC
>NZ_JACKZU010000216.1:0-13894 GCF_014222165.1 Nostoc sp. 2RC | reverse complement strand
GTGGGGAGTGTGGGGAGTGTGGGGGGAAAGATTTTTTCACCATCCTCCCACACCTCCCACACTTCCTGCTTGCCCCCTGCCTCTTCCCATGCCCAATGCCCAATGCCCTAATAACTAAAGTTAAAACAGAGGAATTATGGAAATTTTTTGGTATTTGCCTACACAGGGAGATGAGCGTTATTTGGGCACTACAATTGGTAGGCGTCCCGCCACTTATCCTTATATGCAGCAAATCGCCCAAGCTGTTGATAAATTGGGTTACGGTGGTATGTTAATTGGTACTGGACAAAAACAAGATACCTGGATTGTAGCTAGTTCTTTAATTGCAGTTACTGAACGTTTGCGGTTTCTTGTGGCTTTTCGTCCGGCTATTATGTCGCCTTCTTTGGCGGTGAGGATGGCTGCTACTTTTGACCAAATTTCTCATGGTCGAATTATACTCAATGTGGTGACTGGTGGCGATACAAAAGAATTAGCTAAAGATGGAATTTTTCTCAGTCATGACCAGCGTTATGAACTGACTGATGAATTTTTAACAATTTGGCGATCGCTCATGCAAGGTGATGAAGTCACCTTTAATGGTCGTCATCTGAAAGTTGCAGGGGCAAAACTGCAATTTCCTCCCGTACAAAAGCCTTATCCTACTTTATATTTTGGCGGTTCTTCCGATGCTGCTCTCCAAGTTGCTGCTAAACACATTGATGTGTATTTAACTTGGGGGGAACCACCAAATCAAGTAGCCCAAAAAATTGCCAAGGTACGCCAATTAGCAGCAGAACAAGGTAGAACGGTACGTTTTGGAATTCGGATGCACGCGATCGTCCGGGAAACTACGCAACAAGCTTGGGATGCAGCTAACGAATTGATTCAGTATGTGGATGATGAAACCATTGCTGCTGCACATCGGCGCTTTGCTCAATCGGAATCAGAAGGACAACGCCGTATGGCACAACTACATAACGGTAGTCGCCAAAACTTAGAAATTAGCCCGAATTTATGGGCAGGTGTTGGTTTAGTGCGTGGTGGTGCTGGAACTGCCTTAGTGGGAGATGCAGATACAATTGCAGCGCGAATGCTGGAATACAGCGATTTAGGAATTGATACCTTTGTATTTTCAGGGTATCCCCATCTGGAAGAAGCTTATCGAGTTGCAGAATTATTGTTTCCGCGCTTACCAGTGCAAACGCCGACCATCGCATTACCGCAGCAAGTTGCAAGTACATTCAGCGAATTTGTTAGCAAAACAGATTTACTCAAACCGCAGGCTGTTTAAACTGGATGGGTAGGTTGATTCGAGGAACGTAGCAAAATTTCGTAGGGTAACCTAACATTTATGCTGCTTTGTTGGGTTACCTTACAAGAACGCCAGAGGGCGATCGCTTAAATCAATCTACATTTCTAGCGTTTTTCGGAAACAGAATACAAGTCAAAGTGTTCCACTAAAGTTAATGCCTTGTGATTCACTTGATGATTAATTTAAAAGATTTTATTGTAGAATGGAAGTAATGTATTAATGTACTCAATTGTTTCTCCTGCCTCGATCAATTTTTCAGAACTGTTACTGTTATTACTGCTAGCAGAAAGCCACAAATAGTAATTAGTATTCCCTGCTTGTGGTTGTATACGTACATAGTAAGTTCCTCGAGACAATTGAATGTTTTTAGATGTATCGCCTACAAGACTACTATCAGAATTGAATACGGCGGGACTTCTAGAACTTAAAACATTACCACTACTATCAATTATTTGCTCAAATACACTTCTAGAATAGCTATAGTTAAATACTCTAAGAGTGCTAGTTTGATTCAAATCAAATCGATAGTAATCAAAAGGATCGGATGAGCCGACATTTTCAATTACGCTAGTAAAATTTGAACCTATCGGCAGTTGACGAGCAGTACTCAAGGTGTTTCCAGCATAGTCATTAGCAGCTTGGCGTCCTTCAAATGCACCATAAAAATCAAAGTGTTCTACTAAGTTAACACTTTGTAAAGAAACTAAATCTCGATTATTGGCTTTATAGTATCCAGCATCAAAAGAGGGTGAAGATTTACGTCCCTCATTGATCCCATAGATTCCAAAATGCTGTAACAACTGCCTATTACTGAAATTAGTCAAGTCTGAGTTATTAGCACGATAGTAGTTGAAATTAAAAAATGGTGAGAAGTGACGGCCTTCATTTATGCCATTGATTTCAAAATGACTCAATAGCTGAGAGTTACTTAAGGAAGTGAGATCAGAATTATAGGATTTATATGAACCAAAAGTAAAAAATGAGGAAAAGTAACGCCCTTCTGAAATACCAAAGCCTTTCAAATGAATAAATAATTGTTCATTGTTAAAGCTTACGAGGTCACTATTGTTAGCACGATAATAGTTTAGACTAACGTTGGGCGAAAAACTACGTCCCTCAGCTATTCCGTGATTCATTAGATGATTTAATAGTTGGCTGTTGTTCAAGTTTGCTAGGTCAGAACTACTCCCTCGGTAGAAACTCAAATCAATCAGGGGTGAAAATGAACGACCTTCATTTAAACCATAGGTTTGGAAGTGAGACAAAGCTTGAGTATCATTAAGAGCAGCTAAATCTTGATTCGCAGCACGGTAGAAACCAGTGTCGAACACGTTTGAGATAGTTAGAGCCATATTATTAATATCCGAAAGTTTGTTTGGCAATGCATTACATAGTACTACATTGCAGTATAAACTATTACTAAATATCTCTTGATACAAGAAAATAAATTTAATGATTCAAATTCCTGAATTGCAGCGTCGGGGTCTGTTCCGCACAGAGTATGAAGCCTCAACTCTACGGGAGAATCTTGGTTTACCTCGTCCGGTAAATCAGTTTACCAAAGTTGCCGATCGCCAAGTGGCAAACGTCTAATACGATTTTGGATTTTGGATTGGAGTTAACAGTCAACAATAATCCAAAATCTTAATAATCTTTCTAAAGACAGAAGAAAATTATTTGCAGATAGGATGATTTTTTTGTAAGTTTGTAAATTTTAAAGTTTACTAGTAGTTTTTGAAGCAATAGCCGCATCAGCAGAGGTATATAGACTGAGAACCGAGTTGTTCAATTAACAATAGTCTGGTTAGATGGTCTGAAACTTTACTTTCAGCAAATGATTAGAACAACAATCTACGGCATTGGTTTAGGAACTCTTTTACTCAGCAGTGGAGCGATCGCTACTTCTATAATAGAGCCAACTTTTACACCGATGTCTTCAAACATATCAAGTGATACTGTTAAGATTGCACAATCTACCATCAATACTGTTGGTATAGAACAGTCAGTTTTTACCCAAATTAATAATTACAGGTCTTCTAAAGGGCTACCAAAACTGACTCGTAATTCTGCCATCGATAATCAAGCCAGGATTCACAGTCAAAATATGGCTAGCGGTAAAGTGGCTTTTGGGCATACTGGATTTCAAGACCGTCTCAAAGCAATTCGTATTAGCTACACAGGAGCTGCTGAAAATGTCGGTTACAATCAGGGATACAGTGACCCAGCTACACAAGCTGTTCAAGGCTGGCTCAAAAGTCCAGGGCATCTAGCCAATATCGTAGGTAATTATAATTTGACCGGGGTTGGTGTTGCCAGCAACAGTAAAGGGCAAATCTACTTTACGCAAATTTTCTTACGCACGTAAGTATCTTTTCGTCTTTGCTGTTGATAGTTAACTGTTAACTGTGAGCCGTTAACCGTCAACAGCGAACAATAGCAATGGAATATTTTTTTAATTGCAAGTCTCTATCAGTGAAAGTAATGGTGATTTTACCGAAGCTAAACTATGGATATATTGACAATTAGAAATGAATGTTTGTATGTCCTGTAAAGGACGTGGCCAAAATGCCGAAATTCATCAATCCTTAATAGTATTCTCGTATATATTTTTGGAACTATGAGGTAGAGTATAAGTCTTATATCTCTACATATTACGCAATTCTCCATGTTCCGACAAACTGCTTTTGGCATCGCTTTAACTGCGCTTGTCCTTGCTAGTGGATTAACAACTGTTCCGATACCAGGGCATAATTCTACAAATACATCCACCCGTAATAAGCTGTTGTCGCTTTTTTCCAGTCAGGCTGCAATATCGACTCCTACTTTTAAACCTACTGAGCTAGAAAAATCCGTTTTTGACGAAATTAATCAATATCGAGCTGCTAAGGGTCTACCAAAGTTGACCCTAAATGCGAATATCACACGACAGGCAAGAATTCACAGCCAAAACATGGCTAAAGGTAAAACCCCGTTTAGCCATCAGGGATTTGAGGGGCGGGTCAAAGCTATCCCTATTCGCTACAACAGTGCAGCGGAAAATGTGGCTTTCAATCGGGGATATAGCAACCCCGCAGCTGAAGCTATTACTGGTTGGATCAAAAGCCCCGGACATCTGAAGAATATTAAAGGAAATTACAACCTTACTGGAATTGGCGTTGCTACTAATACTCAGGGTGAAGTCTACCTGACGCAAATCTTTTTTCGCACTAGGTAGATTTTATTTTTGATATTTTTGGACAATAATAATGTAGTGTCTGACAAGGCTTTTGTCTGCTGGACACTGCTATTATTTTTCAAGATTTCATGACATTACAAGATTTTCAGGTGAGCGATCGCGACCTTAGTGATGCAGCCCTTGGACAATATTTAGAATCTACAGCGATCGCAGTGGACACAGAAACCATGGGGTTATTACCGCAGCGCGATCGATTGTGTTTGGTTCAGCTGTCCAACCTAGAGGGAAAAGTCACCGCCATCCGCATCGCCAAAGGACAAACTAACGCCCCAAACTTACAACAACTTCTGCAAGCGGCGAATGTTGTAAAAGTTTTTCACTTTGCTCGTTTTGACCTTGCTACTTTACGAGCCTATTTAGGGATTGAAGTTAACCCTGTTTTTTGCACCAAGATTGCCAGTAAATTAGCACGTACTTACACAAATCGCCACGGACTCAAAGATGTAGTGCAAGAGTTAGAACAAGTAGAACTCGATAAAACCGCTCAAAGTTCTGACTGGGGTAACGCTGCTAATTTGTCTGAAGCTCAATTGAGTTACGCCGCCAACGATGTGCGCTACTTATTGAGTATACAAAAAAAACTTACAGAAATGCTCAAACGAGAAGAACGTTGGGAACTTGCTCAACAGTGTTTTAAAGTTTTACCAACAATAGTTTCTTTAGATTTATTGCAATTTAAAGATTTGTTTGAACATTAATTGTAGGTAATACGATTCAGTTAAAGGCAACAGTAAACAAATAATAGGAATCCGGTTTGATTTTTGCACAAAATTCCGTACACTTTACTCTTTTATAACCCTGTTGCCTCTTGCCTGCCTATATAGATCGGTTTATTAATCAAATCGGACTTCTAGAAATCGGATTGCTATACTATTGGATTTATGCAAATCCCACCCTTCAAAAAGGATGGGATTTGACGTGAGATTTTGACTTAAAGAAAACCAGTTTCTTCAATTCTGAGAACCACCACAGGCATACCATCTACTGTTAACCGTCAACAGCCAACAATCAAGTTTAAGATTTAACATTAGAATCGTCTGGCCTAGAAGCTTTAGATTCATTAACGCCTTCTCTAACTTCATTGGCTTTTTCTTGAACGCCTTCTTTGAGGTTGCTAGCTTTTTCTTGGATACCTTCTTTGAGGTTGCTGGCTCCTTCTTGAATGTTATCTTTGAGGTTACTTACTCCCCTTTTGATACTATCAGCAGTACTTTCGCCTCCTTTGGGCTGATTTTCTGCATGATTTTGTAGCCTAGCTACGACATTATAATCATCTGCACCAGGGGGGGTTTTTGATTCAATGATACCTTCGGTGGGGCCGCCGATGGCCTTCCATGCAGCAAGACCACCTTTGAGTTGAGAAACATGTTCAAAGCCACTAGAACGGAGTTGTTGTGCGGCTTGGGCAGTTTCTTGATCGTTGGTACCGTAAACATAAATATCACGGGTTGTATCTAAAGAAGCTGTAGCACGGTCTACCAATTCATCTATTGGCATGGGCATTGCTCCCATAATGTGGCCTTCGTTGAAGGTTCTGCGATCGCGCACATCCAATATTGTAAAAGCTGGTTCGCCCCATTCTAAACGAGACTTCAATGTATGAACATCAGATTCCGCTTGTATTGGTGGCTGTGGGGGAATGATACCGCCTACTAAATTATTATTCATAACTATTCCTGACTGACGAATGTTAATAGCAATTTAACGAACAAAATATATTTAATTGCTCTTTCCCTAGTATGAATATATTTCAAATCTCTCCTCAGATAGACTAAGGATTTTCCAGAATTTATACCAATTAATCAATTGCAAATTTACTCAATTAAGACTATGTAAATGATTATTGTATTATCAAATTCTGATGCTTTGTGGCTGATTAATTGACAATTATTAGGAATTATTTACCTTTTCAATATCGGCGATCGCTAACAATAATGTATCCTCAATTTTCTGTCGTACTGTGGGAGTTACATCAGTAGCACTATTGAGACAATCCACCAGTAATTTATTCACATCGTAATATGTTTGAAGTAGTTCTTTTTGTTCTTCGTTGAATTCCCAGTCGTAACCAATATTACGATACTTAATCAGAAAATATCTTAATTGTTTACCCCAAACTTGACCTTTTGTTTGCCACCATTCTCTAAATTTTTCTATATTTCTGTCGATATCTGGCAGTTGTGTTTTCAATTTTTGCAAGGCTTGTTTCAATTTAGGAGCAATAACAAGCTCAATAGCTTCGTTAAAAGCAATAGCAAAGGCATGAGCATAATCAAGGGCATCTTTGAGGTTATGCTCAAAGGCAAAGTCAAGGTCGTTAAAGCAAGCAATGGTACTATATAGAAACTCATCAAGGGCAAGATCAGAGCCAAAAGTTATATTACCAACAAGGGCGTATTCAAGGTTATAACCAGAAGTATAGATCGAAGCACAATGGCTGTGGTAAAGGCTACGCTTAACACAAACTAGATAAAAAGCACGAACGGCTACTGCTTTGTGCCTAGTGGAAACTGAACTAGATTTTTGATGTAACCAAGTTAGAAAATGCTGTAATTTCCGGTCGTTCCCCACTAGCAAATCAATTTTTTGCTTCATTAACTGTAATATTTTGTCAGCATTCGGCAACATATTAACAGTTAGTAAAAATACCTCTCGCCAACGTTTTTCGGACATGTGGCTAACCAGATGTTCCCAAGTTGGAATTTGGGAATTTTCTAGAAATTTTCTAGCAGTAAAATACTTTTGGAATATCAAATGAGAAAATGAGTAAATCTCTTGCGATCGCTCTATCAATAATCCATGTTCAACTTCAATTATTTTCAGCATCGCTTCGCTATCTAGCTGCAATTGATTTTTTAGCAACCAATCAGCAATTAATTCCAGGATTTTTTCCTTTGGCAAAAAGTAATTTTCTGCTTCAAAACTGATAGCCGCAATTTGAGAAAGTAACTTTTTCTTCATTGCTACATTCAAATCACTATTAATGCGATCGCGTTTAATACCTCTAACTTCATCCCATCTAAAAAAGAGAATATTCAATGCTTGCTTGTATAACTTAGCTTGGTTGCAGGGAAATTCATTTTTTGCTTGGAACACCAAACAAATCCAATGCAGCAGTAATGGAGTGCAACTCAATTCTCGGATGTACTGATTTTCCGGAAGATTTAGTTTATTAATAAATAAATTTCGTCTGATTTCTGCATCTACTTTATGATTTAAAGCAACAGCAATAAACCATTTTTTGGCAAAAATTTCTACTTGCTCTTGGTCAAAGTCTGCTACTTCAACTTCAGTAAATCCGTGAAACTTATATCTTTGAGCCGCAATTCTGGAGCTAATAACAAACCGATTTTTGTAAAATGTCTGGCTAAATTTACGAATTTCTATCGTGATGTTTTCTATTTCTTTTGTTGATACTTCATCTAATCCATCTATTAAAATCAGCAGCTTGCCATGAATTAATAAAGTTTGAGTGAATTCTTGTTCTACATTACAACTGATAAATTCTTGGCTAATATAGTCAAATAAATTAAATTTATTATCACTTTTAGCATCTTCAGCAAATTCTTTTGCTCTAACAAAGACTACTACGTGGTTTGGCTGAAACTGCCCTTTATTACACTCAATAGCTAGATTTTGTAAAAATATAGTTTTACCTGACCCTGGCTTCCCCAGGAGCATTAATTTTGAGTGTTGTAAAACAGCTTCCAATGCTGCTAATTTTCTTTCACGCTTATATGTTGTCAGTTGGTGAAAATTTGACTCAGATTTTAAGTCTTTCAACCAGTCATCAATTTCTCGCCATTGCAGGTGATTTATCTGCTCTAAAACATTAATATTGGTGTAAATATCCAGTAATTGAATTGTCTGCCCAATATCCAACATCTGTATAATATTGCACTGATTTTGGATTTTTTCTTGGCGCTTTTGGCGTACTTCCTTGACTAATTTATCGAAGTCAGCATCTTTGAATCTGATTTTACTACTTTGCTCAAATGCCACATCTTCAGGGAAACCAGCAACCTTTTGCCAAGATAGCCCTAGCTGTTGACAAATTTGCACAAAACAAGAACGAGAAACTGACTCACCTGCAAAAAATTTGGCCACTGGCTGGCGTGTAATCCCTACAGCTGCTGCTAATTTATGCTGACTCCAAGTTTTGTCTATTAAAGCTGTTTTTGCTGCTCTTATACCTTCTGGTGATGCTCTGAGTCCTTGGCTTGTCATACTAATTCATAACCATAGCTCATCTATCAATTTAGTTAATTTTGAATTATTAATTGATATATTTGTTCTATGTCGATAGATAGATTAAGTTTTACATCCATTAATTAGAAATTACTAATTGTTCTGCTTATAGCTTGAAACTTAAACTTGTAGTATAGTATATGCTTAAGAGTATAACTACATGCAAATGCACGTCAAATAAATTCTCGTAGGTCTTCTCCAGCAAAACATGTCCCTTGGCTAGAGTAAAGTTGACTAGGTAAAAATTTAGAGTCTAAACCGCGTCTACTTTGAAACCTTTAATAGTTTGAAATCGGGTTTTATTTCTAAATACTAAACTCTTCCCTGTTAAGAGTTCCCCCAGCCTTGTTGTCCGTTCCCTTTTGAAAAAGTCCACTTCTCAACTTGGACGAAGTTTAGATTGATTTATGGCTTAATTTGTGAGAGTTACTCGAAAGTTCCTGAATCAAGTAGTGTGTTCCTTGATAGACTTGCGGCGATCGCTATTTTTCTGGTGTTTCTTGATGTATTTGTGGTCATGAAGACGATCTTGAATGGCACTTTTTTCCGTGTCTTGGGTTAAATATCAGACTACAAAAATTCAAGAATATACTAAAGTCATACAATACTTATACAATTGATAAACATGAAAATGGCTGAAGTTTCCATCGACTTCATGGAAAATTAATTGTAAACAAGTACTACAGTAGCGATCGTGGTCAGCAAACATCGGCGTTAATATACTTTCACCACAAATACGTAAAGCAAAACTGGCGCACCAGCTAAATGCCCAATCAACAATAGGCAGCAAAACAGCATTATGACTATGGCCCCTGATACTACTCCGAAAATTCTCATCGTTGATGACGACTTCGGCGTCCGAAATCTCGTCTATCGTTTTTTAAGTCGGAAATATCAAATAGAATCCGCAGCAGACGGGAAGACTGCCTTATCGTTGTTTGAGCAATTCAACCCTTCCTTAGTGATTTTAGATTGGAATTTACCAGATGTTAATGGCTATAGTCTCTGCCAGGAAATGCAGAGTCGTACCAATGTTTTAGTAATGATATTAACCAGTAGAACTGACGAGGCTGATAAAATTAAAATCTTGGCTGCTGGTGCTGATGATTTCATGACCAAACCCTTTAGCTTGGCAGAAGTTGAAGTCAGAGTAGAAGCGCTTTTAAGACGGATACGCTACATTAACCCCTCTCCAACACAACGCATCGTTTTTAAGCAGCTAGTGATTAATCCAGAGGGAAGGGAGGTAACACTTAATGATAAACCTTTAGCGTTAACAGCCCTGGAATTTAATATCTTACATTTTTTAGCCAGCCATCCTGGTCAAGCTTGGAGTCGTCCCCAGTTAATTCAAAAAATTTGGGGTTGTGACTACATAGGAGATGGCCGAGTAGTTGACGTACACATTGGTCAGCTTCGCAAGAAGATGGAAATCGATACCAGCGTACCAGAGTATATTAAAACTGTACGGGGCTATGGTTATAAATTTGAAGTACCTGACGACAGCACTAATTAGGTTTTGTGGAATAACGATAAAATCAAACTTTTCAGGCTATCACCCTAGAAAAAGTCCCAGGAAAGTACCGCAAGAAATTAGAAAAAATAGCGATAAAACTCTTACCCCAACCCTGTTAAAAGTCCGCTACTCCTACCAAAGAACTTTTGCAGCAAACTCTAATTAATAAACACTAAACTTTAAGAGTGCTGTTAGCTTTCTTCTCTGTGGAAAGCGATGCCAACATAGTGTTGAGCCAGTTCTGAAATCACCAATTAAAAATTATTTCTCCTCTTACCTACTTTGGAGAATTTGCTAGCAAGAGCGTCTGTTTTAGGAGAAATTCTGATGTGGGAAACCTCCGAAGAGACTTTTACTCCCCACTTTCTACTGACTGTGTTTATTAGGGTAGATTTAGCGTAAAAAGCTACTAACCAACCATAGCAAGATAAAAGTCAGCACTGTAGAAAATTGATTCGATCCCAGATTGATAAATGATATTTGTGGCAACAACCAGTTAGCAAGGAGACCACCAGTAATCAAGCCAACTATTAAACTAACAAGGGTGAACAAAACTGCTCGGCCAAATTTGGCTTCTTTCCGGTTGAGAAAGTAAATACCGATACTTACCCCAACTACCAATGCTAATTGTAAAACCTGGTTGCCTCCCTCTGGATAAAACAGGCTAATGGCACTTAAGCCAAGATACCAAGCTCCTGGTAAAAGGATATCAGCAGGGGTTGGCCGATCTAGTATTCGTTGCAGCCATGCAGGTGAATGTTCGCGAGGGGCTTGAGTTTCTTTCGGAGGTGATTGTACCCGCAACTCTGGAAACCGAATACGTTCTGGAACTTTGATTTTTCCTTCCTGGCGCATCCGTAAGCGATCCATTAAAATCGCATCGTAAGCTGCTTCAATCACTTCTAGATGCTTGGCATCGCCACTATGTTGCTCGAATAGACGATTACGAGCATCCTGGATTTCATCGAAGGAAGCCTCTTCTGATACCCCAAGTTTTTCGTAGGGATTTTGATCGCTCATGGGAGTTTGTTACTTCAGCCTCAGTCAGCGGCAATCTATTGTCAAAAAAACAAATTTAGATTTTGTTTGCTGGAATCGAAACAAAAAGTCTCGACTTAATATTTATGCTCTACCAGGATAGTAGCACGAGTTAGTTCGATCGATTCTAACATTTAGACTATAGTCACTTTAACATATCGCCATAACTCCGTGTATACCCTCATGTCGTTGCTCAGTTCTGGCTCTAATCTAGAATTTGAACTTACAGTACCTACAACGCATAGTTTTCATGAAAAAATTAACTTTACTGTTTCAGATTTGGCAACTTACTGTGCCTTAACGGAGTTTTTTTAATTATACTGGCGATCGCTTGTGGTGCAAAACCACATCTCGATTTAAAATTGAAACGTTTTAAGTTACCACTTAACGGGGATTAAAAAGTCTTTGAGTTTCACAAACCGCTTTGGCTGAGGTTTGAGCGTCTATTTGGCAAGCATAACTTAATTGATAGTCACAAGATCTGCACTTCACGCAGCGCTGCACTATAGCTTTCCACAAGATTACCGTTCTCATCGCCTATAATCCTGATTACAGTACTAAATTATTGGAATAATCAGGATATTCATGCCCTAGCTGTGTAGATTCTTAGTAAGTCCCAAAGTGGCAACTGTGTTTTTACGCAACCTTGTTGTTAATCTTACGAATTTTTGTGTAAAGTGATGGTCATGGCTCCTGCCAAGATTCTTGTTGTTGACGACGACCCTGCCGTTCGTAACTTAATCCAACGCTTTTTGATAAAGCAGAACTATCAGGTGGAGGCTGCCGAAGACGGAAAGACAGCCTTAACTCTATTTGAGCAATTTAACCCTGATTTGGTAATTCTAGATGTGAATTTACCAGATGTGATTGGGTTTAACCTCTGCCAAGAGATGCAAAGTCGTAATGGTGTTTTTGTTTTGATGCTTACTAGTCGTGCTGACGAAGCCGACAAAATTCGCGGCTTTTCTAAAGGCGCTGATGACTATCTCACCAAACCTTTTGGTTTGGGAGAGTTAGAAGTCAGAGTAGGAGCGATTTTAAGGCGTCAGCGAGTTATAACTACTGCCGAACAAAAACGCTTGGTATTTGAAAAACTGATGATTGACCCAGTTCGACGGGAAGTGGCACTTAATAACCAACCAGTACCCTTAACTGCTCTGGAATTTGATTTATTGCATTTTTTAGCCAGCCATCCAGGTCGAGTTTGGCGGCGTGCAGAATTAATTCAAGAGGTGTGGGACTATGAATATGTCGGCGACCAGCGGGTTGTAGATGTACACATCGGTCAAATTCGCAAGAAGATTGAAATTGATGCTAGTCAGCCAGCATTAATTCAAACTGTACGCGGTGTAGGGTATAAGTTTGAATCTCCTGCTCACTCCCAACAGTTGGAAGCTAAGTCCTGAGTCTATAGTCTGGAGTTTTTTAACTCTTGACCGAAACAATTTTGGGTTTGAGATTTTGGATGAAATTTATTTTGGTTTTAGAACCACCAGGAGGAACCACCAAAGGTTTAATAAATTTGAGCAAACTGGTGACCGTTGGTAGGGTAGTACAGTTAACTGTGCTACCCTACACGTCTTGCATAGACTTCTAAGAGAAGTGGGGAAAAGGGCAAAGGGAAAGGGGGAAAGGTTTTTTAACTTGTACATTGACCGGAGGCAGAACTATCCTTGCTTTGCTCAATGAGGCTGTTCACCGTTGACAGTTAACACTCAACAGTTAACTGTCAACAACCACTCCTGTTAGTTATGCTTTTTTTTGCGCGTATGAACTGAGATTAGCTGTTGTTGGGGAATTTATGCAGAGTATTCTTAACTTAGGAATGATGAAACAAAGTTTCTAAATAGACTCGCGCGGCACGGCGATCGCTTTCTCCATTTTGGAGTAAAAACAATGATAGCGCTGCCGTCAGTACTCTGTTTTCATCCCAATCAGGATGGGTTTCTAAGTAATTCTTTAAAGAATCGTGAAGTGATTCGGGAATTTCTGTAAAAATGCTAACCGTTGCTTTCATGAGATTTTCCTCCTATGAGGTCAAACAATTTTGGATTTTAGATTTTAGATTTTAGATTGACCCCATGCTTGTCCTCTGGGAAAGGTAGGGGTTTGAATCAAGAATTTTCAATTTGGGATTTTAGATTCTTTCTACTTAGCTTACTGAGAGTAACAACTCAAGTAATTTTACACAGTTGATGCCAAAGGTTGAACGAACTACAAAAGCAAGCCGAATCATTGTGCGCTAAGAGGGGGTGGGTTTGTCAATGCTGCGAAATGTTAACAATCTTGGTATAAAAGATAAATCAGCACGAAACAATCGGGCTTTTAACCGAATTTTTGTTACTTAACTTTACAAAAACTCAGTCCCCAAGTTCCTAGTGACTGTTAATTAACAATCCCCAGTAGACAACCAACAAGCCCATTAGCTCGTAGAACACCTGTGGAAAACTGCTAAAATCCCTGTGGAAACCCTGTGGAATGAGTGAGGAAAATTGCCGCCGATGATAAGAATTACAAAAATGTTATGAAATCATGACTAAGAAGGGGGAAAGGGGAAGGGGGA
>NZ_JACKZU010000215.1:0-13905 GCF_014222165.1 Nostoc sp. 2RC | reverse complement strand
GGGCAGAGGGGCAGGGGAGAAAGTACATTCATTCTCCCCTGCACAAGTGCTCCCCTGCACAAGTGCTGGGTCTACACAGCAAAATTGAGTTGGTAAACCACTAGATTCATTACTTCCGACTTGGGACTTCAAACTTCCGACTTCAAGCAAGGACTTTTCCAGTTTTTTAATAAATCTCTTGGAATCGCTGACTACCATCACTTTGTGTCCAGTCATCACAGCTGCACTAATTTTGGCAACTAAGGCAGAGGAATTATCTCCCTCGTACCAGTAAATAGTGCGATCTCCGTTGTTGAACTCATTCTTAATAATGTACGGCTGCTCGTTCTCTGGTCGCATCGCTTTGAAAAACTCAATAGTCGTATCATCCATGTGTGCATCGGCAATCACTACCAGGGGGGCGTTGTAGACGATATACTGTAGTGTTTCCAGGATTAAGGCGCGATGTTCTTTACAGGTTTTGCTCAGTAATAGGTGAGTCAGGTATTGGCAAGCTTCATCAATGAAAATGCAGCCATAAGTTAGGGCTTGGGTATTTAACTTATATAAACTGTCGATGGTGATACTGAGTGCAGTTGCCTGCGCCATGCCTGCATAACCAAGGTCAGAATACATCAAGGTTTTCAGGCGTTCGGCTAGATTTTTGAGCAGATTCACTCGATGCCCGTTGTTGAGAAATCTTTGATCTGGGTGAGCATCACGCCACCAACGCATTAACTCGGTTTTACCAGTACCCATATCGCTGATTAATACTACCAGTCCAGTTCGGGGGAACACAACACGACTTGGTTGTTGCTGTTGCCTCAATTTTTTGAGCTTGTACCTGACTTTGACTCGATGGTCTGGGGGTATTTCAAGGGCTGGCTCTGGCTGATGAAGAAAATCAAAAGGTTCAACTTGTTTTTCGGGCAGCGACACACATATTGTATGAGGTTGTGCGAACGCGGTGTTGTCTTCTACCAAAACCGCATCAGACAAGTACTTTGTATTAACAATTGCATCAGGTTTATACTTTCTCAGTCCCCGGTGCTTGAGTAGAAACAAACTCTGGTAATCTTTCAATGAGTGAGCATCATCAACAATTGCCGTCAGCAATGCGTTAGCATCCTCACCTCTAGCAACTACAAAATCATCAACGCCTTTCTCCGGCCCCGGCAGCAGTGCCACTTCACAAGTACAGCCAACCGCCTCAATCACAATGCCAGTTCTTACAGTTGCTTGATACACCGACCAACGAGTTTTTAGCTTCGTCTCGTAGTCAAACAGAATAATGAATTTGCGCCCCGGTTGTGCCAGTGGTAGTAGATCCGGATGCAGCCTTTCATCGAAATCCTTTTTGCCCACGCGACCATTCCAAATTCCCGGCAGTGCTAGAGCTACAAACCCCAGACTGAGTAAACAGGCCGCCTTCTTCTCGCCTTCGCAAAGTATAACTGGGATTTCTGGATGAGCGATTATCCATTCCCAAAATATCAGTGGAGTCAGCCTATTTTGTAATCGCAGTGCCAGGGGTGAGTGATATCGCTTAATGCTATACCGTAGTGCCACCAAATCCCAAATACAATCGGGCACATCAAAGTAGGTAACACGGTTAGGCGTTTTGGGGGGTGACTCATACTTAACTGACTTACCCTTTTCCCAGTCAATGCGGGGTAGGGAAGGTTTCATCCGTCCCCACTCCATTGGTCGCCAGTTTAGCTGTGGGTCAAGTCCGCTAATCCATAATCCTCCTGCTATTAAATGCAGATAGGCTTTTAAAAAACCGTCTGTAACTCGACCCGCATTTTTTCTGGGGATCGCTTGTGAGATAAACAGATAATCGTAAACTGTTTCTCCTTCGATATGAGAAAAGTTGCGCTCGATCAACTCAGGATGAATGGCGCTGCTCACCGCTAGCTCATGATACTCGGCGGCGGTGAGATTATTGGGGTATTCACAAATGTTAGATGACAACATTTGATCCCCAACACCCAACTCTTGTGGCCATTGGTTATTTGACACAGTAGATACCTCTGATAGCTATGGTTTTCAGCTTCACAGAGGGGTTTTCAATCTAGATTTCAAGAATCAGGAGTCAGAGGAATTAGAGTCCTTCGTAGGCGCGATCGCATCTGCCAAGTCCTTCACCTCATCTTGAAGTGAAAGACTTGTACGGGAAAATAGACCCATAATCAATTCCGACCGCTGGATTCTGAGTTCTGGATTGCTCCTATTCACACTGCTTTATAAAAATTTACATAAATCAAATATAAATTTTTAGCCAAATTGCCAAAAATGGTCGGCAGAAATTAGCTGTACTTCCCCTTTCTCGCTATAATGGCAAAGTAAAGCAGCGTGGTATCTTCTGACAATTTAGTGGAATGCAAGTCGCCAAACTTTAAACCCCACTTTCTTCGTCATCACGAGATCAACCCCGCTCTGGAATTATTGAATTGTCTGAACTTTAAGGCAAAGCGCTACTCCTTAGTAGGTTTTGCCTACGTTTTTATGTGTGCCTTATTTTTCTCCATTTCTGGTTGTACGCGTTGACAAGCTAGATCTTACAGAACTTTGGCTATTTTCGCATCTAGCAAGATTGTGATTGTTGAGTGGTGTTACCTCCGATTTGAAAACTTTTGAGGCTGTTGAGGAGACAGAATTGTTAATTGCTACTTGTTCAGTTCCCCATCTTCTCCATCGATCCCCACTCCAGAAGCTCTGTTGTTTGTTGTGTATCAAAAGGATGTGGGTGCAAAAACTATCTCCGGTTGATAACACCGTGCCAAATACAAAATCTTGAAGAGGCGAAATCAACAGTAGTAGTTCAGCTTCTGGGTCTGACTCAATTACCGCGTTCACCAACTGATTCTGTTTAATTAAGAGTTCTCTGTAATCATTGCTCGTAGCACCAATGATTGCAATTGCGCGATCACATAGTTCGGTACTGCACTCACGATGCCAGAACAAGCTTGTTCGCTGCAATAAAGCCGCTCTTTTTAAAACATTTTGGAAGCGAGTGTCCACAAAAGAGCTAATAAATACTCTTTTCCACTTCTCTAGTGCATCAAGACTCAGCTCTAGAGGCGGTACTCTTACAACCCCCAACAGCCTAACCCCGACACCCTGCTCTATTGGGCATTCTTGATTTATCACGATATTTTTCCCTGATTCTTGGTTTACAAGTTTCAGAGGGGATTTTCACGCTGCTAATCCCTTTTTACTACGAAATTGCTGGTTTTTATTTACAAAACTTGATTTTGCTGAAAATGATGAATTTCGACAGTTAAAAATTGGCACTCAAAATTTACATTGCGTGCTACAAGTTTTATAATGGAATGGCAGCGTGGATTATACTCTGTTGAGCAAATTAAGTGGTCATAACAGTCGGCAAACTTTAACAACCCCTTCTTTTGTTCGTTCGAGATCGACCCCGCTCTAGATTATATGAACTCAAAGTTTAAGAACAAAGCGCTACTCCTGGGTGGCGCTTTATCTTTTGATATTGATACTGCTATATATTCGCCTCCTATACACGCTTTATTCAAACAATAGCTATATATTACAGAAGTTCTAGACTTCTGATATCTGAAATTATCTTCATTTTTTGCTTTAAGTTTCTCCACATTTCTGATTTTGCATAGGTTTAGCTCAAACTGAACTGCGATCTAGACTTTGCTACTGGTACTGCTATATCTGGAATGTAACATTTTAATCTTATATTCTCGATAGACTCTTGGGAAGAGAATTTTTGTTAAAAAATATAAAGAATTATAGGTTTAAAAAGTAAATTATAGGTTTGCTACAAGTAAAAATAAGGTATAAGGTCTGTTACAGTAACTTAACGACACATGGTGGGCATGAGCATAGATAAAGATTTACAAATAGAAAAGGTACTGGAAATTTTGGAGGAGCGAGTGTTTCAGCGTGCCGGAAGGTACTTATCTAAAGCTGAGAAGCTTGTAATTAAAGGGTCTTGGGAAGGTAAAGATTATAAGGAAATAGCATGTAATTCAGGATACAGTGCCTACTACTTGCAGTCAGCAATTGGCCCCTCGTTATGGATAATGCTTTCAGATGTTATTGATGAAGGGGTAAAAGTCAAAAAAACAACTTTGAAAAAAGTTTTGCTTGAAGTAGTAAGGAAAGACTTGCTTAAGCAAGAAGTATCCAAGTTGGATAGCGATGCTCTAGTAGGTAAAACTAGAACTTATGGAGAGTTGCCGGAAATAGCTTCTATTTATGGGCGAAAAGAAGATATTTCTTATTTAAAAAATCAAATTAAACTTTTTAAACAGCGCTGTATATCTATAACTGGTATTGGAGGAATTGGAAAAAGCGTATTAGTAGCACAGTTAATAGAGGAAATACTTATTGAAAATTCAAATGCATATGATTATGTGATTTGGAAGAATGTTGATGTTTGTTCATCTTTAGATGAAATAATTAGAGATATAATTAAAATTTTTAATTTACAATTGGAAAATGAACCTTTGATCAAACAAATTTCTTTGGTAGCAAAACAACTTCGTTTATGCCGCTGTCTTCTAGTAATAGATGGATTTGAAAAACTAGCACAATCTGAAAATTTCGGGAGAAATAAGAAATTAGAATATGAACATTTTTTTATAGAAATTACAAAGGAGCAATATCAGAGTTGTACAATCATAACAAGTCAGTTACCTTTAAAAGAATTTGCTTATTTGATTACAAATTTACCTATTCTATATTTTAAGTTGGAGGGTTTAGAAGTACATGCAGCAATGCAGATGTTGTACGAAAAAGGTTTAAAAGGAGAGGAATGTAAAGAGTTAATTGATATTTATCGCGGTAATCCATCAGAATTAGAGGCAGTTGCTAACAAAATTAACCGATATTTTGCAGGAAGTGTACAAAAATTTATTGAGTGTAGAACTACTGTAATTGGCTCTCGATTTCAATTAATGTTACATTTTCAATTTGGACATCCTGGATTTTTAAGTAAACTTCAAAGGCAAGTATTAATTTATTTAGCAGAGCAACTTAGAGAAGATCCAACTCCAATTAAATTTTCTGAAATCATTAAGTATTTAAAAAAGCAATTAGGAGAATTATCAATTTCTGAGGTAATAGCAGATATGGAGATTTTAGAACAACGCTCATTAGTTGAAACTACTACAAAAGCGAATCAAGAGGAAGTTAGTTACAACTTACAGCCGGTTGTTAAAAAGTATATTTTAATCGACCCTCTTGGTTTTGTACGTGAAGAGCCTGATAAAACCCAAATCAATAATTATATACAGGCGGTTAATACCCGGTGAGTTACTGTATAAATCCTTTTTGTCCTCAAAGATTAAATCCTGACAATGCTGAAAATTGTTTAGCTTGTGGAAATCCTCTGCTTATAAACGGACGTATTCGTTTATTGCGTCCGTTACGCTCTTTAACTGAAGATCCATTAACTTATACAGATATTTTTGAGGTTAAGGATAGTGCTACGACGGAGCAGCGCCCTCAACCTCAGTTAAGAGTAATGAAAGTATTAAAGTGGATTGACGATTCTAAAATAGTTGAATTATTCGATAGAGAATCAAAAATATTACAAATTATAGACCATCCAGGAGTACCTAAATCATATAAGGATGATTATTTCACTGTTAAGCTTAATAATCGTTTAACAATGCACTGCTTGATAATGCAGAGATTTGAAGGAAAAAATTTAGCTGAATGGATAAAATCTTATGGAAGAATTTCCCAAAATCTAGCTTTAGATTGGTTATCACAATTAGTTAATATTCTTGATATCGTACATCGAAATGAATATTTTCATAGAGATATTAAACCAGACAATATTATTCATCAACCTGATGGTAAAATTGCACTAGTTGATTTCGGTGGTGCAAGAGAAATTAGTAGAACATTTTTAGCGAAACTTGGTACTAATGGAGGAACAAGTACAGGAACTAGCATGGGTTATGAAATAACTGCTGTTCGCTCAGCTTATTATTCGCCTTTAGAGCAAATTCATGGACAGGCTGTACCACAGTCAGATTTCTACGCACTAGGTAGAACTTTAGTTCACTTAGTTACTGGTATTTCTTTAAATAAAATTAAAAGTGATGAGAAAACAGGAAGACTGCTTTGGAGAGATAAAGCACGTCACATAGATAAGCCTTTGGCTGATTTGATTGATGATCTAATGGCTCCTTTTCCAGGTCAGCGCCCTCAAAATACTCAAATAATTTTGCAGAGGTTACACAAGCTTCCTTTCCAAAGTAAAATTCAGAGAATAACTAGGTCTAAAACATTTGTAATTAGTGCATTAATTACATCTATAAGTTTAGTATTTTTTATTTTTTTTAGAGTTATTTTACCAGCAATAGCTAATGGTTTGGTTTTTCAAGGAGAGAAGTTAGAAATAGCGAATGATTTTCAAACTTCCAAAAATCTTTTTAATTTAGCTACGAGTATCCATCCTCCGGCTAAATTTACTGTCTCGAAATTTTATTTAGAACAAGCTTCTCGTAATATTAGTAACTTGCGATTGGCTAAAAAATATTATCAATTAGCAATAAAATATAACGAAAGAGATTTGGGTGCTTATAATAGCTTGGCTATAGTTTGCCGACAATTAAGAGAACTGAATTGTGCAATTGACACTTATCAACAAATTTTAAAATTAAAGCCTGATTGGGAAGAATATTATAGGTTAGGCAGTTTCTATGATGATGAAGGAAAAGAAGAACTAGCTCAACAGCAATATCAAATAGCCATTAAACTCAACAATAATGCAGTAGTTGCAATTAATAATTTATCTCGGTTAAAAAATCTAAAAGAAGATTATAACCAAGCTGCTCAACTGGCGCTGGAGGGGTTAAGGAAAACTAAAGATCCCAAAATACAAGCTACCTTATACAAGAATTTAGGTTGGGCAAGATTGATGCAAAGAAAGTATACTGAGGCAGAAAAATATCTACAAAAAGCAATTGATTTAGACAATGAAAGAATAGATGCTGTCTGTTTGCTATCTCAAACGCAAGAGGCATTAGGCAAAATCAATGAAACTAAACTTTGGTGGGAAGTTTGTATGATTGCTAAATCCAATATACCAGAGGTTTATATTTGGAGGCAGCAGTTAGTAGACCGCCTGATTAATAATTCAAAATCTACTAATTAATTCAAGAGATTTTTGAGCATTAATTTTTAACTAATAGCTGTAGATAAAATTCGATGCAGGGCTTACTCAATCTGACTATGAAAAAAATTTTCAAAACTGGATTTACGCTCGTTATATCAGCTTTGCTTTTTTCAAGCTCTAACAGTGCATTAAGCCAGTCCTATGAAAGAGTAAAACATGTATGCACTAAGAAAATTGGTCGAGTTTATATGGGAGATCGCTATCTAAAGGCAGGAAGCCAGCTTTGTCTAGGAGATCGCATTAACCCAGTTAATGGAAAGACGGTGAAAGCTTTGTGTTACTTGAATGGAGAATTTCTATATTTTAAGCAGAAAACCATTTTTGATAACTCTATATGTGCAATACCACAAAATATCGTAGAGCTATGCACAGGAATTAATCCAAGTAGATGTTACATCTCTAAAGGCCCTGGTGATGATAAAGATGTACCAACCTTAATTAGTCCCTATGGTAGTTCAATGTTGAGTACTAGACCTGTAATTTCTTGGTATGGCGTTTCTAGAGCTACTAGTTACACAGTAATTGTTAGCGGTTACGAGTTTTACTGGGAAATAACAGTAGATAAAACCATTACTACACTGCCTTATCCAAAAGAACAAAACCAATTGCAGTTTGGCAATACCTATAAATTTACAGTTCTTGCAAACGTCGGGGATACTCCTATTAGTTCTTCCGAACCTTTAGTAGTTAGTGTTTTGCCTCAAAAAGAGCAAGATGTTATTTTACAAAAGATGAAACAGGTTAATGAATTAGCCTTACCTCCGGATGAAGCTGCAATTTGGGATAAGGATGCTGTATATATGTCCAGAAGCCTTTTAAATGAAACGATTGAGACATTAAAAGCAACAGAAGCAGAGGGAAGCCGAAATCCTACTCTTTACCGAGTACTAGCAGATCGGTATTTAGAAGCATGGTTGCCAAAAGAGGCACTTCGTGAATATACTTTAGCAGCGCAACTGGCAAAAAGTACCAATAACTTAGACGAACTAGCTCGTATAGAAGAAGGACTAAAAATAATAAGTTTTTATAACCAGCCGCCAACTAGTACGAACCCAGCCCAAAAATAAGGGTGAGTGTATTTAGAATTAGATGACAAACTCAATTGCGCCTGACGTAGTGCCTCTGCTTTAGTCAAACCATTTTTCAACTCTTTGTAGAATTCTTGCATAAGCATAGCTGTAGATCCCTCATCTACTAACCATAAGCTGGCAATTACACTCTGTGCGCCAGCTTGTGCTGCCACTCCAGCAATTCCCAAAGTTGAACGCTTATTACCTTTGGCTGTTTGACAGGCACTTAAAACTAATAACTCGATTGCATTTTCATGAGACTGAACTTTACTTTTAAGTAAGCTATCAAACTCTAATATATTAATTGCTTTATCATAAGCTAAAAATACAGTTTTATCAGAGTTAGAACTAAATTGCCCATGAGTACTGATATGAACAATTGGAAAATCATTTTTAGTTAGTTCTTTTTGAAACTCTAAACTTGTAAAATTTTCGTTCAATAATACGGTTGAGGAAGTAGTTTCTTTTTTGACATCTGCAACTTCTACTACTACTCCTGATAGTGGTTTCAAACCTTTTGGAGCATTTTTATCATTAAAGCTAGGGCTTTCTTTACTAAGCCCAGCGATTAAAGCTGTGAATTGGTTTTTAGATAAAGATTTTGGTGACCGAATTTTAGAACCCAATGTTTCTGCAACACTATATTGCTTTATTAAATAATTCTTACCATCATGAAGCAAACCCATTGGCAGGCTTTGAAAAGATGTATCTAAAGCAAACACTATCGTTCCTGATGAGGGTATATGTGTCTTAAGGGGTGCAATCAGTGAGCTATATAGCTTTTGATAAGAGGAAATAATTAATGATTTGTTAAGAGAAAATAATTTAGGTGATTGTAAGATGTCTAACAAATTATTAACATGGGTTCTGATCGATTTAGCATCAACCGAGTTACGAACGATATAATGATTAGAAGATTGAGCAATTACTTCTATGCGATCGCCTAAATCAATAATATGAATTATTGCAGTTGTGTTAGGCAAGCTTTGAAGCTTATTTAAAGCTACAACATCGAGTTTACCACATTTCAAAAAATTTTCTAGTTCTGCTATTTGCAGTTGTTCGTTCGTCTGAATTACTAACTCTAGATTTGGGTTAGGTGATGAGAGCAGTAATCGCATATATTCACGATAAACAGGTTCTACTTTCTCATAAAATGAAAACTGTAAATCTGCATTACTTGCTAAGAGATTATCGCGAACTTGCGTCAGATTATTAATTGCAGCACTGTAAGCTTTAAGAGCTTTGTCATACTTTCCTTGTTTGTAGTACTCTAAACCCAATTCGTGCTGCCATTCATAAGCTATATCCAATGCCTGAATTGATTGAGCCAAAGCCATCGCTTGTTCGAGATAATAGAGCGATCTCTCGTGTTGTTTTTCTAATTTGCCCAGTGTGCCGAAAGCATTCGACATTAGTCGTTGGTTCTTAGTACTTTTTGCCATTTGTAAAGCTGATTCTGCATATTGGAGGGCTACTGAATGTAATTGCTCATCTGAAATTTGATTGAGGCTATTGGCAAAGTTTAGCTTGCTGTAAATAGATTGACTAGCAGGTAATTCAGAGAATGCAGGAGCATTTTCCAGTATATTATTTACTGAAGGCTGAATCTGTTGATTGATTTGAGTTTGAATTCCAGCTAACTGTGTATTGCCTGAATTTGATTCTGCCATTAACCACTTTTGAAAGTCTAACAGTAAGCTCAAACGCTGTAGTTGCGCTTGTAGTCTGATTGCGGTTGGTGCGGTTGGAATATTAATCAATGACTGGTAATCATTGAGCAATTTGAGTGCTTGTTTTTGAATAAAATTAAAAGTTTCTTTTTGAAAAACTGGTTCTTCTATCCAACTATATTTATCCCGTGCCTGTTGATAAAGAGATTTTCCAGTATTATTGAGCGATAGCAAAATTGCACTAATATCAAAATTATCCAATTGTTGAGCAATTGATAACGTTTTTCTTAAAACTAATTCTGATTGAGATAATTTACCTAACTGGCGCAATACATTGCCTAAGTTTTGTAATCCTAGTAGGTGTACGGGTATGGGGTTCAACTTGTTAATTTCTGCATCAAGTAGTCTTTTCGTAGAATTAGCAGGCTCAAGAAGCGAGGTGGCACAGATTTCAGTATCGAATTTCAAAGCTTTGACAACTATCTTGCAAGCTCTCAGATGTAAACCCATAGCTTGTAGAGCTACGTTCTGATTGATTAACGTTCCTGTGATTCCCTCTGTATCTTTGAGATGTTCATAAAGTTTTGTAGCTTGCTGCCAAGTCTCAAAAGCTTCTGCTGTTTGACCGAGATCTAGCTGCCTTTGACCCTTGTGGTTGAGTACTTCAGCTTGGCGCTGTTGGGCTTGTTTACTTACTTGCTCAGCTAGAATCATACATGGCTGGCTTATGGCTATTGTTAACGCTAGAATGCCTAGTAAGAGGTATTTGAAAAAATATCGAAAACGAATCATTGCTATTGCTAGTAAAAGTTTAAGAACAAAGAGCCGTAGATTAATTGCGATCGCTCTTACATGTATGCCGTGTCGATCTCAATTCCTCCTGATTTCTGTAACAGATGATACTTTTGCTGTAGAGGGTTGCTCCTGACATTTAGAAGCAGACACTTGGGTGTAGGGGTTTGGTGGATTGGCTTGTGCGGTCAAGACTACATCTCCATTAGCATTCAATATCCAACCTTGGGCTTCTACAATTTCTATGGGTTCTTTAGTTGTTAATGGCTTTGATTGTTCAGAATTATCAATAGGCCCAAGCCCAACAGAATTTCTCTGCCAAGTAGAACTGTTGTCTAGCTGGTTGTCAGAACTAGCTGCTAGCCCCCCAGTACCGCTATTGACAAATGTACTCGCGACTCTACCAGAAAGACCCTGACACACTGATGCAATCTGTGGAGCTTCTGGGATGACCTGTGGTTGTGCTTTGGTAAGGCTAGGATTTCTGTTTTGGAAGTTGACCTGCACCGTGCCGTTAATACCTCGTTGAGAACTGGCTGTAATCTGCGTATTGGGGGAAATAAATAGCCCTTTTGTATTGATGCGAATGTTACCGCCACGCCCTTGGTATGCGTTTGCTCTGATGGCGCTGTTGTTTGAGGAGGTCAGGATGTCTGTGTTGATATGGATGTTGCCGCCGTTGCCGTTATTGTTTGCAGATGCTGTGATAGAACTGTTATTACTCAATTGCAAATACTTCACATTCAAAAGAATATTGCCACCTTCACCAGAAAAAGTTGATGCAGTGATCGCACTTTTATTGTCTAAAAAGATAGAGTTAGCATTGATTGTGAGCATCCCAGCATTGCTTGTACCCTCATTGGTGACACTAATTTGTCCACCATTTATTATCCCCAATTTATTAGTATTAATTTTTACCTGTCCTGGAGAGCCATTCGGCACTGAAGGAGCGCCGAAAAGTATCTGAGCATTTCCACCTGCCTTGGTAGCAAATGAGCTTACTAAACCACCGCTGATCTCTATACTAGGAGCATTGACAGTAACTATTCCAGCAGAACCGCTTGCTAGGGTCGAAGAATCAACCATTGCCATATTCCCTACTATCAACCTTGGCGTATTGATTGTTAAATCGCCAGCATTTCCTACGCTGGCAGTTGAAGAAGATAAATAGCTGGGGACAAAAGCTGAGGCAGAATTAACCAAATTTGCAGAATTAATTAATTTGATAAAATTAGTTGCATTCACAATGACATTTCCTCCAAACCCATTTCCACGAGTTTGAGATGTTATTAGTCCTCCGTCCTCAGCCAGTAACTGCCCTGTAGAAACTGTAATATCTCCTGCTTTTCCAGAATTTAACGTGCTATTGGTGATGGCACTTGTAATGAAAGGATTAGAAGGTAAAAACCCAAGCAATTGTATAGATTCGCTGACATTCACGTTTACATTACCTCCGTTAGCGCCACTATAAGTTCTAGTACCCATACCTGCTCCTCCCTGAATAACTAAATGCTTGGTGAAAACATTTATGTTTCCACCAGTACCGGAACTTAGCGATTCAGTTCGCAAGAAAGTAACAAATTTTTTATCAATCGAGGCTCCGCTCAATTTCAGTAATTCAATGGCATTGAAGTTAATGCTACCCGAAGATTGAGAGCCTAAATTTTGATTTAAAACCACTGAACCATCACTCAAAGAGATTAGCTTTCCCTGTAAAGTAATAGAACCGCTACTATCCAGTAAAGACTTTTGAGATATATTAATATCTTTAAAAGAAGATACTCCTTCATAACTCATAGTCAAATTTTGAGTAATTGGGGTGAAGCTAACTAAACCTGAATTAACAGCGCCTAACTCAATTCGTCCTTTTCTTGCTGTTAAAGTAGCACCATTTAAAGTAACATTTCCACTTATTAACGCTAAGGTTTTGCCTGATTGTACCTCTAGTCCAGTTGAGTCATTATTTCTAATATAAGGTGAGGTTATTGTACTTTGAGCAATTAATCCTTCACTTGTTCCGTGGACTTGAATTTCACCTAAACCGCTCCCGAAGTATAAACCAATAGGTACACTAATAGTCAATAGCGGTTTTGCTTGGTTACTATTTGTTATGAACTCAAAACCATCAGCAAACTTAACAGCATTAGCAGTACTTGCTAAAAAGGAGCCACCAATATCCAAACGTGCATTTTTTTCAAAGATAATTCCATTAGGATTGAGCAAAAAAAAGTTGGCTATGCCGTTAGCTTTGAGTAACCCATCTATGCTGGAAACTGATGAGCCTGTTACACGAGCAAAAATATTTAGAATATTTTGGGTGTTGTTGAATAAAACTGTACTTTTTGTAGGGATAGAAAACTGTTCAAAGCTATGAAACAAGTTGCTATTCTTGATAGTACCTCCATCAATTATCCTGGTATCATTCTGTTGTCTAACAATAGAATTAATAGGCAAAGTTTTATCTGGTACAATTTGTGCAACTGATGAGGATGAGGCTAGGAAGAAGAAAAAAATGCTGCCTTGAATATTCCATAAATTATATTTTTTTATCATACAAATTCCTGTAACTAATGTTATCTGTACCAGGCTTGGAATAGAATAAGTAATCTGCTGCCTAACTATCACTTAGTTGCAGAGGATTTTATAACAATGCTCATACCACTTGATTTGAATTATGGCAATATACCTTTTGGTGATATTCTTGCCATTTTTCATTTGACGAATAGGGAAAACTGGAACTTGCTAAAGATACAAAACTATTTTTTGAAAGTAAAAATATTATAAAAGTTATATCAATACATATTTTAGAGATCTTCCTGGTTTTGTCCTGGAAGTTAAGAGCCAAGTATTTTGATTCATGAGAATACAATGTTAGTAATTCACAAACTTTCACAAACCTAAGTAATAACAAGGCTTTCAGCTTTAAAAAAAGAAAGAAGTTTAACAAAGCTTAACAAAATTACATTGCTCTCGATTCGTCTTAACATAGCCTAACGTTATTGGCTGAAATACCGATTTAGAGGTACTTTTAGTTAAAAAGGTGTTTAGCTCAAAAGAATAATCTTGCAAGGTTGCAAAAAACTTTGCAATTTACTGAATGTCTAATTTTAAAAATTTGATACTTTACAAAAATTATTAGCTAGTTTACTAGTACATTTCTATTTATTTGAGGGTATAGCCTGGAAGCATATTCCCAAGAAATCTATTCCTGTAATAT
>NZ_JACKZU010000214.1:0-13914 GCF_014222165.1 Nostoc sp. 2RC | reverse complement strand
CCCCTTTCCCCTTTCCCCTTTCCCCTTTCCCAGTAGAGTTGGCAAATCTCAACTTGACTAGGACTTAAAACAGTTACTAGAGTGAAAGCGTCAAAATAGAAGACACAGGTTTTGTACAAAAAACCTTGTCTTGAATAAGGAGTTTTTTATCAGTGGTATTACAAGTACAAACCAGCACCTACGAAGCTAAAACTCAAGAAATTGCTAAACAACTTCTAGCAGCTACCCAAGAAAATCGTTCGTTTTTTGCTTCCCTGCGCGACCAAATGCGCTGGGATGATAAATTACTAGCTTGGGCCATGAGTAATCCTGGGTTGCGGGTGCAATTATTCCGGTTTATAGATACACTACCTGCTTTGCACAGTAAGTCAGAAATTGCCTCTCATTTACAAGAATATTTAGGGGATGAATCTGTAGAATTACCGTCAGCTTTGAAGGGAATGCTAAACTTTGCTAACCCTGACTCTGTACCAGGACAAGTTGCTGCTACAACCGTTGGTACGGCGGTTGAAACTCTTGCTCATAAATATATTGCTGGGGAAAATATTAAACAAGTCATCAAAACAGTTGAACGGCTGCGAAAAGAAAAAATGGCCTTCACCATTGATTTACTTGGTGAAGCGGTAATTACTGAAGCCGAAGCCCAATCTTATCTAGAACGCTATCTGGAATTAATGCAACAATTGGTGGAAGCATCAAAGAATTGGGCAGTCATACCAGCCATTGATGAGGCAGATGGCGAATTGCTACCAAAAGTCCAGGTTTCTGTTAAATTAACGGCGTTTTATTCGCAATTTGACCCATTAGATGCTAAAGGTAGTGAAGAACGAGTAAGCGATCGCATTCGTATTCTTTTACGTCGTGCTAAAGAATTAGGTGCTGCTGTGCATTTTGATATGGAACAGTATGCCTATAAAGACATAACTCTGAATATCTTGAAAAAACTTCTATTAGAAGCAGAGTTTCGCCAACGTACAGACATTGGGATTACAATCCAAGCATATCTGCGTGATAGCGAGCAAGATGCTAAAAACGTCATTTCTTGGTTAAAACAGCGCGGTTATCCCCTAACAATTCGTTTGGTAAAAGGCGCATATTGGGATCAGGAAACTATCAAAGCAGCACAAAAGCATTGGCCACAGCCAGTTTACAATGATAAAGCCGCAACAGACGCTAACTTTGAAGCCATCACTCAGTTATTGCTAGAAAATCATCAATATGTATATTCTGCCATTGGTAGCCATAATGTGCGATCGCACGCCCGTGCCATTGCCATAGCCGAAACTTTAAATGTCCCCCGCCGTCGCTTTGAATTACAAGTCCTCTACGGTATGGGCGATAAAGTCGCCAAGGCTTTGGTTGATAGGGGTTATCGGGTGAGAGTTTACTGTCCTTACGGTGAATTATTGCCTGGAATGGCATATTTGATTCGGCGATTGTTGGAAAATACGGCTAACAGTTCATTTTTAAGGCAAAATCTTGAAAATAGACCCATTGAAGAACTTTTAGCACCGCCACTCCTAAAAGACGCGGAGAATGAAAATTTCCCCGTGTCCTCTTCCTTCATCGGTGCTGCGGATACAGATTATGCTGAGGAGGAGGGTAGAAAAAAGGCTACGGAGGCTTTTGCAAGCGTTCGTCAACAGTTGGGTAAAACTTATTTACCGTTGATTAATGGCGAGTATGTTAATACATCGGAATTTGTTGATTCTCTCAATCCTTCTAATTTTAGTGAGGTAGTGGGGAAAGTCGGATTAATCAGCGTTGAACAAGCCGAACAAGCTATGCAGGCTGCGAAGGCGGCGTTTCCTAAATGGCGGAAAACACCAGTTGCAGAACGCGCTAACATTCTGCGAAAAGCGGCTGATTTGATGGAACAACGCCGTGCTGAACTTTCCGCTTGGATGGTTTTGGAAGTGGGGAAACCTGTTAAGGAAGCTGATGGAGAGGTTTCGGAGGCGATAGATTTTTGTCGCTACTACGCCGAGGAAATGGAAAGGTTAGATAAAGGTGTGATTTATGACATACCGGGAGAAACTAATCGTTATATTTACCAGTCACGGGGAATTGCTGTGGTGATTTCTCCTTGGAACTTTCCTTTGGCGATCGCTTGCGGAATGACAGTTGCAGCACTAGTTTCTGGGAATTGTACTCTTCTCAAACCAGCGGAAACATCTTCTGTGATTGCCGCCAAATTCACAGAAATTTTAATTGCTGCTGGTTTTCCTAAAGGTGTATTTCAATACGTACCAGGTAAGGGTTCCCAAGTCGGGGCTTATTTGGTAAATCATCCAGAGACACATATAATCGCTTTTACTGGTTCTCAAGAAGTTGGCTGTAGAATTTACGCAGAAGCAGCGACGCTCAAACCTGGGCAAAAGCATATGAAGCGAGTAATTGCAGAAATGGGAGGCAAAAACGCAATTATCGTGGATGAAAGTGCTGATTTAGACCAAGCAGTTGTTGGCGTAGTGCAATCAGCATTTGGTTACAGCGGCCAAAAATGTTCTGCTTGCTCGCGGGTAATTGTGCTGGAACCGATTTATGATGTTTTTGTACAGCGCTTGGTGGAAGCTACAAAATCTCTGAACATTGGGGAAGCAGAGTTACCCAGTACCCAAGTTGGCCCGGTAATTGATGCCAATGCCCGCGATCGCATCCGCGAGTATATTGAAAAGGGTAAGGCAGAAGCAAAACTAGCCTTGGAGTTACCAGCACCATCACAGGGATATTTTATCGGCCCTGTGATTTTTAGTGAAGTATCCCCCAATGCGGTAATTTCCCAACAAGAAATTTTTGGCCCTGTGCTAGCGGTAATTCGGGTGAAAGATTTCCCACAAGCCTTAGCAGTAGCCAATGGAACTAACTACGCCTTGACTGGAGGACTTTATTCTCGAACACCTTCCCACATTCAACAGGCGTACACAGAATTTGAAGTCGGGAATTTGTACATCAACCGCACCATTACAGGTGCGATAGTTGCAAGACAACCCTTTGGCGGATTTAAACTTTCTGGAGTCGGTTCTAAGGCTGGAGGCCCTGATTATTTATTGCAATTCCTAGAACCACGCGCAGTCACAGAAAATATTCAGCGTCAAGGTTTTGCACCAATTGAGGGAGTTGATTAAAGTATAAAATTAAGTGGGGTCAACCCCACTTTTTTAATATTTTAAAACTAGAAAGAGTTTGATGAATAATTTAGTTATCAAAGTTGCTAAAATACCAGAGGAATTTCCAGCGATCGCTGCAATTAGAAAATCAGTTTTTCAAGAAGAACAAGGGGTAGATCCCGCCTTAGAATTTGATGGCAAGGATGAAATATCTGAACATTTGCTAGCTTATTTAGATGATAAAGCTGTGGGCACTATGAGAATTAGATATTTAGATGACCAAACTGTCAAAATCGAAAGACTTGCTGTTTTATCTACAGCTAGAGGTCAAGGTATTGGTAAGAAAATTATGGAAAATGCACTTTCGTTTATAGGTAGTAAAAATATTCGAGAAGTTGTGATTCATTCTCAAGAGTATATTAAAAGCTTTTATCAAAAACTTGGCTTTGTAGAAGAAGGAGAAATATTTGAAGAAGCTGGTATTCCCCATGTAAAAATGAGAAAAAGTTTATAGTTTTCACAATTTAGTATTTGTATATCGATTGATTAATAATTGAAGAAGAATACACAATTCAGAATGGGCTAAACGCCCCGCTACCGCTAACAGAATTCAGCAATCTTTCAGTAGGGGATTCAGACCCGCTACTCGGCGGACACCCTTTTTGACTTGTTAAAAAATGCAGAGCAAGACACACTAATTTCACCCTTAAATTTTAAACACAAGGGTCAAAATTTGGTTCACAATACCCACAATATGGTTCAAAAATATGTTTAGCCAAAAATTGAGTCATAAAGCGATCTTGAGTTTTCTGTGCGCGCATGGTGATATCAGTCTAGATATCGCTATTGTAGATGGAAAGCGATGGCATAACATTTCAATAACCGAAGGAGGGTTAATCGTGTCCCAAAGCGGTTGCTACCGTATATTCGCTTCTTCTATAAAAAGTGGATCTGCGGAGAGTCGAAATCATGCACCGGCTTAACCATAAAAGACCCACTTATTATTATTGTGCATAATGCCAAACCTCATCACTGTACGGCAGACTCGACACCACTGTTAACGTGAATTCGACGGAACCTCACCCACCCAGCCTCTCTCCTACGAGGAGAAGGAGTAACGAAAAATCAGGCTTTAGGAGAGGGGTTGAGGGTGAGGTCAAAATCTTGTGCATCGAACTCACGTTGAGTTAGAACGTGAAAGTGGTTCTCAATGCACCAATGACAGTATCATTGTTATTGCTGTTATTATCCGGCGAAGTCAACCAAATAATTCCGGGAGTAATACTAATATTGTCACTCACCTTATATTGATAAAACGCTTCTAGATGATATGAGTTTTTCTGGTCTTTGCCAATTTGGGCAACATTAGAACTAGTTACATAAGGTTCCATACCAACCACGATACCTGCGATATTACCTTTTTTACCAAAGTCAGGGAATGCCAAAGTCACCGCCCAGTTCCAGATATCAAGCTTCCCCCGGTCAATTCCACTGCCATTGCTGGATAAGATACGAGTGTTAGTGTAACCAGCCCAGCCACCCAAGACAAATTTATCACTCAGTTGGAATGATGCTTCTGCACCATAAGCATTACTGGATGTAGATATATCAGCTCCAGAAAATGGAGCTAAAGCATCTGGTAAGTTAGGATTATTCAGTAATGCTGAACGCAGGTTAGCACGATTACTGCCTGTACCACCATTAGCAGTAAAGTCATTGTTATATGAATTCACGTAAGTCAAACCAAAGGTAAATTTTTCAGTAGGTTTGACAGTTAACTGGGCAATAGCTCCATACGCTCCGTTGAATAAACCACTTCTACTTTGAGGATTAGCTGCATCATTACCTAAGTACCCCAAACTGAGTTCTAAATTCTTGTTGAACTGATGTTGAATGCCTAAACCACTACCATTAACTAGATAGTAAATAGGGTTACGAGTGCCAAAATGAGAAATAGCGCCGCTACCGCCATCTCCATCTAAGTAAGGGTTGACTGTATTGGTAAAATCATCGGCTGCACCAGCGTTGGCTTCCACAATAACATTTGTACTCTTGGCGAGAGGAAACTGATATAACAGTGCATCTATTCCTACAGCGTTGTTGTTGTCATTAGCATAAGTTCCACCCGCAAACCGCAAATCACCTTGGGGTGTGAATGTAGAGTTTCCAGAGAAAGCATTGAGATTTGTCGCTTGGAGTCGAGTCCTGAGTAAATCTTTGCCTGTAAAACTCGTATCAAAGTTGAGGCGGACGCGATCGCCTAAAATAGTATTCCGATTAATTTTTTCTCCTCTAGCATTATCACCAGAGAAAATTCCGGCTACAGCAAAAATCGCTTCACCATTGAGTTTGGTTGTAGTAGAAAACTGATGCGCCTCTAGTTCTGCTGTGCGTGTTTCCACTGCATCAATTCTTCCCCGTAAAGTTGCTAGTTCAGCCGTAAATTCTGATTGTAATTTTTGTAATGTGGCTAAATCTTCTTTCTTAACTAAATCATTAGTTGAGGTAGCAATTAATTCATTAATTCTTTCTAGACAAGCATTCAAACCCGCCGCAAATTCATAGCGGGTCATAGCGCGATTCCCGCGATATGTACCATTAGGATATCCAGCAATACAACCGTAACGTTCTACTAATGATTGCAATGCTTGAAATGCCCAATCTGTAGGCTGTACATCTGATAATTGAGATACAGAAGTCACTTGAGCTACTGTATCACTAGTGGCTGGGGAATCCATTGATGACTGCGTTTCATTACTTCCTGGGTTTGATGCAGAGTTATTTACGGGTGATGGGTTGGCATAGCTGGCCGCAGACATTACCAATTGACTACTACCAAGAATAAGCACAATTAATGGAGCATGACGAAGAATACTCAAGATAGTTTTTGACATTTTTTGCCTCACACAAACAATGAAATTAGAACTAAAACAGGTCTAGATAATTGGTTTTTTAAGGTTGAGCAACACTAGCAACATTCTTGTTCAAAGACTCTAAGGCTGTTGAGAGTTTCTGTTTGTTTGGTGCAGCAGATTTCAATCCCGCTTTAATCTCATCTGATGTGTCTTCAATTTGTTTGTAGATATTGGGAGATTTAGCTTTAACTCCATCCTCAACCTTTGACCAGAAATCTTCAAATTTGTCGAATTCGCCTTTAGCTTTGGTAAAATCTCCGGCCTCGACTGCTGTTTTTGTATTGGTAACAACACCCTGTAAACCTGTAAAGTCGCTTGTAGCTGAGGGAGTAGCTGGTGTTTCAGGGTTGGTTGTAGTGGCAGGTACTGTTTCCGGAGTAGAATTACTAGTAGGTGAAGTCTCTGTAGTAGATTGTTCGGGATTATTGCATCCAGCCAAAGCTATGAGGCTAATGAAAGCAACTATAAGTGTTTGATGAAATCGATTCATAACTAACTCCTCAACAAAATTTGTTCTTGTCACCTATTGTTTTCTCAAGACTTTTGATAGCTGCAATAGACTTCTTGCATAAGTCGGGAAAAGGGTAAGGGGGAAAGGGGAAAAGTTTTGTATTGTCCCCTTCCCCTTTAACCTTTTCCCTTTTACCAACTCTTGCAAAAAACACTTTTGCAAGAGGTCTAATGTACATCACCTGTGTGACAAGCTCGCAGCTAACTATAGGCAAAAATACCTCGTAATATTTCTGCCATTCCAAATATTAAAGGTATGAAGGTAAAAAACTCGGAAAGAAATCAGATTTTCTCTTTCCGAGTTTTTTACCTGTTGTGCTTTATCTTAGAACAGAGGTTATTCAAACTCCTCACACTAATTGTTTGTGTCGAGCCTTATCTGATAAGGCTCGATTTTTCCCATTCATTGACTAAAGAACTACTATGAAACGTTCATTTCGTAAGTATCATCGTCTCCTCGGCATCATTGTATCTTTGCCGTTGGTTTTAACCGTACTGACCGGAATGTTAACTACATTTGTCCGCGAATGGTCTCTTAATCTGGGAGTTCCGGCTAGCTTCCTCCTGAGTATTCATACAGGAGAAATTTTTCATCTTGAAGGTATCTATCCAATTTTGAACGGATTAGGATGTTTGGGATTATTAGTGACAGGATTAAGTATGTCTGGTTTGTTGGGGAGAAAAACTCGACCTAACCCCAAGAGTTAAACTCAGAGGCTAATGGTAAACGTACCTGAAAGCAGCTACCCACCCCAACTTCACTGGTAACAATAATACCACCGCCATGAGTTTTAGCGATCGCCTGAGCAATAGCTAATCCCAAACCCGTACCTCCCTCTCGCTGGCTTCTAGCCAGATCTGCTCGCCAAAAGCGATGAAAAATTAGCGGGATCTGTTCTGCTGCAATACCAATACCAGTATCTTGAACATTTATTGCTATCAGCCTCTCTAATTTCACCAGAGAAACTATGACAGTTCCTCCCTTTGGTGTATATTGCAACGCATTTTGTAACAAATTAGAAAATAACCGCTTGAGTTGAATTACCTCACCTTTAACCAAAACTTCAGTTGATATTTCTGATTTGAGAGTGATTTCTTGAGATATTGCCTGGGGTTCTAACAACTCTACCAAATCCTCTAATAATTCATCTAAAGGAATCGCGCGCCAATCAATTCTTTGAATATTCGTGACTGCATCAGTTCGAGCTAATAACAGTAAATCTTCTACTAATTGCGTCATTTGATTAGTTGCAGATGATATTGCTACCAATTTATTAATATTGGCTGGATGAATTCTCTCTGGATAATTCATCATGACATCCACAGAAGTTTTAACTATTGTTAAAGGATTACGCAATTCATGGGAAGCATCGGCAGTAAACTGTTTTAATTGCTGAAAACTTTGCTCGATTGGTTGTAGCGATTGTCTAGTTAGCCACCATCCACCTAAACCACTCAAAATGATAACAATTAATCCACCTAACTCAAATCCCCATAAAACTCTTTTTAGTTCTGCTTCTAATTCTGCTGTAGATTCGCTCACTCGCACATAACCTTGCAACTTTTTATCTTTTTCAGACAAACTATGTAGATAAACAGGAATAATAATGCTGCGAACTTTTGCGGATTGACTTACATGAAAATTAGCCGAGAATGGCATCTGAGCAAAAGTATTGCCAGCTTTGGCCAATAACTTACCATCAACATTGAACCATTCTACTTCTTGATTACTTGCACGTAAATCTTGCCAGGGAATATCTAAATCTCCATCGTCATCATTATCTAAAACAGGAGGCAATTTAGTAATAAATGTTTTCTGCTTAACTTTTGATTCTATTAAATTATGAGCAGCCGCATTTGCTAAGTTGATAATTTCATTATCTAGTTTTTGATAGAGGTTATAAGCTAAAAAATGGTAGACAACTGTAATAGCAGTTCCCCAAATTGCGATCATTACACCTAAATAAGAAAGTAAAAGCCGCCTACCTAAAGTCTGAAACATCGATTTAAAAAGTTTGTTTGAGTCGATAGCCTAAACCATAAACTGTTTCAATAAAATCACAACTAGCCCCAGCATATTTTAATTTTTGTCTTAGACTCCGAATATGAACTTTTATGGTTTCTTCTCCTGGTGGATCTTCAAAAGACCAAATATGTTTTAAAATCTGGTGGCGATTTAAAACTTGGTGACTGTGACGTAAGAATAACTCTAGAATTCTATATTCTTTAGGAGTTAGAATTACTAATTTTCCATTATATGTTACTTCACAAGTATTAGGATCTAGACGTAACTTTTCCCACTCAAAGACAGGAGGTAGAATATTACTACCACGCCTTAATAAAGCCCGAATTCTAGCCATTAACTCCTGTAAATCAAAGGGTTTGACAACATAATCATCTGCACCTGCATCTAACCCAACTACTTTATCGTTACTAGTATCTTTGGCTGTTAGTAATAAAATAGGTGTACAGTAGCCCGCTTGTCGGATTTGCCGACATAAAGTGATACCATCTAATTTTGGTAACATCAAATCTAAAACTATTAATTCATAGGGAAAAGCTGTAGCAAACTCCCACCCTACCTGACCATCATTCGCAATATCAACAACATAATTTTGGTCAATTAGTACTTCTGCCAGTGCTTGAGCAATACGATTTTCATCTTCAACTAAAAGAATTTTCATTACAGTTTTTCCTCTTAATATCAATACTATTAGAAGTGATTTCCATCTTAAAATCTGGGCGTTGCTGAATGAAGGGATGAATCGATTTATGTAGGTACAGTTTGATACTTTAAATAGTAAAGTAGCAATTTAACTGAGCATCTCAGCATTTCTTCTGTCTTGGAATAGCATAAAGTTTTTCACATCTTTGCATATTCTTCATATTTTTTATTTATGTGTGTATACAAAAATACTAAGCTTTGTATAATCTTTATATTTTTATATTGATTGCAGCGATGTCTGGATTGGGCTATGTCTGAAGTACGAATAATATCAAGCGATCGCTTTGCATCATTGAGATTATTTTACAACACCTCTTCGGAAGTAGAAATATAAGTGCGATCGCCGAACATTTAAGAGCTGATTCTTAAACAAAATTTTAAGCAAACTCTATTTATTGCTGGCATAACTTTCAAAGAATAAATCCTTGATTTGCTCAAATTCCTGAAACCCTTACAAGATAAAAACTTTGATTTAGTTTACAAATTAGTTCTAAATTAGTGTTTGGTCTGTGTCAAAATCACTTTCACCCAAATATCGCATTAACATTGACTCTAATTGAAATACTCTAATTGGTTTGAGAAGATAGTCGTTAGCACCAGCTTGCAGAATCGAAATTTGCTCTTCTAAAAGTTCGCTAAAGCCCATCATTATCACCTGCAAATCTTGGAAAGCTGGCTCTTGTCTCAGAATATTTAATAAATCCCAGCCACTAGCATCACCTACTAACTGGACATCCAACAATATTAAATCAGGCTCTAAGGTTTGTACCTGCTTTAAAAAATCATCATTACTATTGATCCACTTGACTTGGTAACCAATTGTTTGCAGATAATCTTGTAAGACAATACCAGTATTTTGCTCATCTTCCACAAGCAAAATAATTTGATTTTGAGGAATAGCTAGAGAAGGCAATGTGGAGATACTACAATTTTCACTTTCTTCCTCATCTCCCAGATGAAATCGATTAGGTAGAAATAAAGTAAACTGACTACCTTCTCCTAAAGTGGATGTAACAGTCACATCTCCACCGTGTAAACGCGCTAATTTGCGTGTCAAAGCTAAACCTAAACCCGTGCCTTCATACTGCCGATTTAACTTACTATCGAGCTGTTTAAATGGTTCAAATAAAAAATGAAACTGGCTTGAATCAATCCCAATTCCAGTATCAGAAACGATAAATTTCATTCCTTGGGATACTTTTTTCACTACCAACGATACCTTACCTGCTGGGGTAAATTTAACAGCATTGGTAAGCAGATTCAGTAACATTTGTTTGATGCGTCGTTCATCAGCAATACAAGTATCTACTTCAGTATCGATTTCATATATGAGGTGCAATCCCTTTTCTAAAGCTGCATCGCGCACCGTTGATATAGCATAGTTACATATCTCTGACACTGGTAAAGGTAAAAGCAACAATTCTTCCTTACCTGCTTCCACCTTAGACAAGTCCAAAATATCATTAATCACTGCCAGTAACTGTTCGCCACTTGTGTATATACAATTAATGTATTCCTTCTGTTTTTCATTGAGAGAGCCAACTATTTCTTGTTGTAGCAATTGCGATAAGCCCATGATGGCATTTAGAGGCGTTCGCAACTCGTGACTCATGGTTGCTAAAAATTCGCTTTTTGCTCGACTGGCTGCTTCTGCTGCTTCTTGGGAAGCACGTAGTTTTAGTTCTGTTTGCTTGCGTTCAGTAATGTCCTCAATCATTGCTAGAAAAAACTCAGGTTGGCCATTGCTATCTGGAATCACACAAACAGAGATATGAGTCCAAACTAACCTACCATCAAGATGTAGGCAGCGTCTTTGCATTTCAATACGATGTCTATCTACAACTTGTTCTTTAACTTCAACCTTTGAAGTTTTTCCTAAATCCGTGGGAATTTGTGACACCAATTGTTTGTAAATTTCTAAATCACCTTTTTGTGTACAAACAAAATTTGTAAAGCGTTTGCCGTAGAACTCTTCTCGGCTGTATCCTAAAATGTCGCACAGTGCCCTATTAGTATCGACTATCTGGGCTTTCATATTTATAAGTGCAATTCCCATACAAGAGCGCTCAAAAACTGCGCGAAATTTCGCTTCACTTTGTTGCAACGCTTCCTGTGCAGCATTCCGCTGGTTTGCTTCCATCGCCAAGGTGACAAAATCTGCAATTGAGCCGGCAAAAGTTTCTTCCTCTAGAGTCCATTGACGACCTTCGCCTACGTGTTCGTGACAGACTACGCCTACCAAACGTCCGTCTAGCCAAATTGGTGCATCCAGTAGAGATGTGATACCAAAAACACAAAGATAAGACTCTGATAATTCTTGGGTTCTGATATCGTTTCTAGCATCTTCTACAGCAATGCTGCGTTCCTGTTCTAAAGCGTAAAAATAAGCGGGATAATTTTTTTTGAAAATCGAACTACCAAAACTATGTTCCTTAGTATTAGCATCGTATAAATCGATGCATTCCATTCTTGAGCGTTCTTCATTATATAACCACACCCCGACTCGCTCAACTGAAAGCGTGCGAGCAGCGGTTTCTGTAATTTCTCTGATGGCCGCATTGAGATTACCTTGCTGAAATGTTTTGCTCCTTGCCAGTTGCACCAAGGTTTGGCTTTTTTTTCGGCGACTATCTTCTCTAATTTGTAAACCCCCTTGGGCTTCGTTATGCTCTGTGATATTTCTAGCAGCCACCACTTGCATGAGTTGTCCTCAAGAAGAAATAATTTTGCCTAGCAGTTCTACGGGAACGATAGAACGATCTTTGTATAACTACAATTACTCCATAAGGTTTTTCATAACCGGAAACTATATTTGTTTTAATCAAATTTCCCATCTTGGAATAACGACTTCCAAACTATAATTTGCCAATCAGTTCTCTGTCTTGATACCAGTCTTTTTTGCCTCAACGAATCATAATTGGCATTTAAAATTGTTTAGCTATCAAGTAGTATAGAATTTTTAAAAGTGGCTTGCACTGCCAATGTAATCATTACATCACTTAAGTATGTCTAGGTAAATAATTCTTGTTGGGATCGGGTAGGGATGTGGAAGGGAAAAGAGTTTGAATGTTGTTTACTTTTCTTCACATAGCTTAACTTTTTTGTACTAACTTACTTAATTAATTACCATAATCACTACCTTGATACCAACAAACACTACTCATTACCCTTGGATTTTTGGTTTGTCCTGACCTTTGTAGAAGAAGAGAACAAAGAGTCACAGGACAAAGTAAAAATTAGAAAACCCCTTGTCATTGACCATGCTGTTTTTTCCCTTGTTCCTCATCCCCTTGTCTTTTTTCTTCTTCTGTGACTATTGGAATCCCCTGGAATTCCCCTACAGAAAGATATCTAATGACTTGAACTTTGCGAGAATTAAATTAATGGTAGCTGTTGCCAAGGTGAAGCGATGAGAGATAGTAATGTAAGAATTGTTTCCTTAATTCCAGGCGGAACAGAGATTTTAGCAGCATTAGGATTGGTGAATGCGATTGTAGGGCGATCGCACGAATGCGATTATCCTCCAGAAATCGAAAATCGCCCTATTTGTACTCAAGCACGCTTAAGCTCCAAGGCTTCCAGCAGCCAAATTCACGATGAAGTCAATAATTTACTGCAATCTGCTCTCAGTATCTATCAAATTAAAACAGATGTTTTACAGCAGTTGCAGCCTACTCACATTCTCACTCAAGACCAGTGTGATGTCTGTGCTGTCAGCTTACAGGAAGTTGAAAAAGCAGTTGCTACACTCTTTGAGAGCCAACCCCAGATTATTTCTTTACAACCCAATATTTTTCAAGATATTTGCGCTGACATTGAGCGAGTAGGCAACATTTTCGGCGTAGATTCAGTCAAACTCATAGAAAATTTAGTGGCTCGCGTCAAAATTTGTCAGCAAAGAATCCAAGGACTTGGTTTAAACGAGTTACCTACTGTAACTTGCATCGAATGGACTAATCCTTTGATGGTAGCAGCGAATTGGATTCCGGAATTAGTCAACTTGGCAGGAGGACAATCTCTGTTTAGTGTTGCCGGTCAACCTTCTCCCCACTTACCGTGGGAAACACTAATAGCAAGTAATCCTGATGTCATTGTTTTTATGCCTTGCGGCTTTGATTTAAACCGCACCCGCCAAGAAGCCCAGCTGTTAACTCAACTGCCGGAATGGCAAAAACTCCACGCCACCAAAACTGGTAGAATCTACATCACTGATGGTAATTCTTACTTCAATCGTCCGGGGCCGCGACTGGTAGATTCTCTAGAAATTTTGGCAGAAATTTTACATCCAGAAATTTTTCAATACGGTTACAAAGGAACCGGTTGGGAAGTTTTATCTGCTGAGAATTAACTTTTAACTATTCACTATCAGAGGACGGCTCATTATTAAAGAACAGCAGACGCACAGCAAGAATGGCAAATCCCACAGCAGCGATCGCTTTCATCAAACGTGTAGGTAATAATTGAGCTACTGCTCCTCCTGCTAATGCTCCTAAAAGACTTGTCAATATTAACGCTGCCGCCGTACCAAAAAATACAGCCCGTGGAGATTGACAACGACCCGTAAGTGCGATCGCCGCTAGCTGACTTTTGTCACCTAATTCCGATAAAAAAACAGTAATAAAACTCAGTCCAAGAAGATGCCAATCCATATTGT
>NZ_JACKZU010000213.1:0-13939 GCF_014222165.1 Nostoc sp. 2RC | reverse complement strand
GGTATATATATGATAAATAATTTAGAATCACTTTCACATCCACCAAGCAAACAAAAATTTGCTGCTACATTGCGTTTAGTAAGTCGAATTAGTTTTTGGGTACAGTTAGTACTTGGTGGGATTTCAGGCATTGCTGTATTACTGGCGTATTTTAGTCGTAACATTACTACTCAAACAAGCAATGCAGGTATAGGGTTTGGGATATTTTTGGCTATTGTTGGTATTTTATTGCTGTGCTTTCGAGTATATTGGGCTTTGCGTTATCGAAAAATGGCTAAACTTCTACAAACTCCAAATTCTCAAAACCAACCCAGGAAGGAGGACGTAATTCAAAATTTACGAATTGGATTAATTGTAAGTTTGGTAGGGTTATTAATAGCTTTTATTGCTTCTGAAGTGACGGTTTCAATCATTTTGGGTAAAGCAGTAGCACAGCCTCAAGGTGTGGCAATTTATCAGCCAGAAAATGTAATTCGTTCGCTAGACATTTTTGTAATGTTAGCAAACGTCAACTTGATTGGCGCTCACTTTTTTGGGGGAGTTACTTCTCTGGGTCTACTTTATTGGTTAGAAGACTAATAAGCGCAGTATTGATTTGATTTTGTCAGGTATCGCTATGGAAGTACTAATCTATATCTAAAGTAGTATTTGCTAAATATATTAGAATTCTCCTCGACTTTTCCACCATTGAGATTTAATCTCAAAGTACAGTCTGTTTTCATGTCTCCTCTTTTGGTTGAGCGGCTCAACTTTATTTAAAGTACATAATCAAAAATTTTAATTATTGCAAAAGAAATTAAAGAATGTTGAAGCTAAGAGTATTTTCTCATCTTTGATTAGATGTATTGTGATTTGAAAACAACAAGCAAAGATAAAATTATCAGGAGGTATTTATGTACAAGTTCAATCATTCTTCTTTTACAAAAGTTGGATCGGTAGGAACAATTTTTGGAACTTTGCTAATCAGTTTCTCTGCAATTACTCAATCAGCAGTAGCACAGCAACCAACTCCTAAAGTTAATCCTTGTCCTAGTATCTTCTATGAAGAACCACACCGCGATCGCGTTTTGACTCCACCAGGATGTCCGCCGAATGAAGCAACTTTAAAATTCGGACAACAGCAGCAAACTAATAGTTCTCAAAGTATTGTTGTTCCTGTCTATAGAAGACCCTCTAACGCTATACAACCACCTTTACCAGAAAGTCGGCAAAGTGCGATCGCAACTATCACACCAACAGCAGGTAGAGTCGATGTCAAATTGAAAAATAACACTAACGCTGGTATCTCTTATCAAGCAATAGGTCAAACCCAACCTCGATATCTTGCAGGTGGACAAGAATTTGTCTTACGAAACTTACCAACACCTATCAGTATTACTGTGGTACGTCAAGACGGTGGACTATTAAAAGTTATGCCTACGTCTACTTCTGGAGGTACACTTTCAGTCTCATTAGATGAAACAACCAATTTTAATAACGATCAAGGTGTATTGAGAATTCAAAAAGATGGTCAGGTCTTTTTAAATTAATGTAGTTCATCTCATTAACTAGAAATACGTTAAAAAGCTGAATAAAACAATATCAAGTTTAGCTGAAAAAACATCATAAAAATTTATGCATAAATGTGATGATTTTTTAATTTTTATTAGTTGAACTTGATATTGACCAACTTGAATGGAGGTTCTGCCATGATTAAGCTTTTTCAAACTAAGTGGAATTTTAAAGGAGCTATTGCTTTAGCACTTTCCGCAGTAGTGCTTGGTGCTTGTGAAAACAACTTAGAGCGTAAAGCCGCAGTTCCAGAAAATAATGTAACTACAGAAGAAGTTACCAATAATACAAATCAACTAATTGGTCAAACTGTAACCGTCAGAAGTACGCCTATCAAAAAATTAGGGCCATCAACATTTACAGTCAGCGACAAGCAATTTTTTGGCTCTGAACCAATTTTAGTTGTCAATGCTTCGGGTAAAACTTTCACTCTGCCTACTGACACAAATACACCAATTCAAGCGACAGGGCCAGTTCGTAAGTTTGTGATTGCAGATATTAATCGAGATTACAACTTGGGCTTAGATCCAAACTTGTACAAAGAGTACGAAACCCAACCTGCAATTATCGCGCAATCACTAGCACTTGCTCCTAAACCAGGCGAACTTACTACAAACCCTAACCTATACTACGGTAAAAATTTGGCAGTGACAGGTGAAGTAGAAAACATCAGAAATGCCAATTCCTTCACCTTAGACGAAGACAAATTATTTGGTGGACAAGACTTGTTAGTGATCCGCGCCGGTACTCCCAAAAGAACTGTCAAAGAAGGTGAAAAAGTCGCTGTCACGGGTGTGTTGCGTCCGTTTGTTGTAGCTGAACTAGAACGAGAATATAACCTGAAATGGGATTTAACTGTGCAAAAGCAGCTAGAAGCAGAATACAGAAATAAACCTGTTTTAGTTGCAACAGAGGTATATCCCTCAGCAATTCCGCAATAAGGGATTCTACAGGATCATCTATCAGGAAAGCTTTCCATGAATAGCTAAGAATAAGGGCAATGAATGACAATTATCAAAGGGGAAATTTTTTACAAGCACTAGGTCAAACAGGGGTATTAGTTTTCCTGGTAGCGATCGCTCTGATAGTGAGAAGTTGTAGCTTTTTTGACACAAAGCCAACTATCACCAATACATCTGAAATTGCTGAAAACACCGACGAATTTATCGGTAACTCTGTAACAATTAAAAGCAGAGTAATTCAGAAAATTGGTTCGAGTTCATTTACGGTTAGTGATGCACGGTTCTTTCGGGGTGAACCTCTTGTAGTTGTCAATGCTTCAGGTGTGCCTTTTAATCTACCATCTGACGAAAATATTAAAGTGCAAGTTACTGGTCAGGTTCGTAATTTAGTAATTACCAAAATTGAGCAAGAGTTTAATCTCAACATACAGGATGAATCTTACAAAGATTACATCAATCAACCTGTAATTATTGCTCAATATCTTGTATTAGCGCCTCAACCTGGCCAAATAACACAACGTCCCGAACAATATTATCGTCGTCAAGTTGCAGTTACAGGGAAAATAGAAAATATCCGCAGTCCGGTTTTATTAACACTAGATGAAAACCAATTGTTTGGTGGGCAAGATTTGCTAGTTTTATTAAAAGCACCGCCCAAAGTAGCAATAAACAAAGGTCAGACAGTATCGATAACTGGTGAAGTTCGTCCTTTTGTTATTGCTGAAATTGAGAAAAAATATAATTTTACCTGGGATCTAAATGTAAAAAGGGAGTTAGAGGCTGACTATAGCAACAGACCTATTTTAGTTGCTGAAACTATATATCATCCTTCTGTATTTTTCTAAGAAGTTTTGGTAGAATGATGCCAGCATTATTATGACGGTCTTAATTAAATTACAAGACCGTTCTTTTTTACCATTAAACTGTACCCTACAGGTAGCTGTTTAATAACTGTACAGTTTATTCTCAATAAGTACCCACATTTTTCAAGGGGTCTGTGTCTCTCAAACCTTTATCTGGCTTGGTTTAGGGGCGATGGTCGCCCCTAAAAGTAAACTACCGTTGTTGGTTGGATAATTGGCATTAGTACACAAATTCATCAAGCGGCTGTTGCGGTTCTCTTCGCCTTTTTAACCGGAGGTATTGTACTCAATGTCCTTAAAGAAGAATTACCATAACAGCAAGAAAGCCGCTTTTGGGTTGCGATCGGCTATCAATTCTTTTATTAGCTCTTTAATTATTAAATGTTCCGTCGCCGAACCATATTAGTTAAAAAACTTAGTAACAATAATGTCAAAATAACTATCACAAAAGATATCCAGTTAAATTCAATACTGAATCCTTTTGTGTTATTTATCCAACGGAAAATCCAGAAATAATTATTACCGATAATAAATGAAGGAACTTCTAAGGTTTTCAAGACTGGTACTAGTAAAAAGCTAAAAATCAGTACCAAAGCCAAAGCCATAAACGCGAGGTTTAACAAAGCTTTTGCACCTGAACGCTTACGATTTTTATCAGTTCTAGCAAAAGGAAGTTCTCGGCGAGTCACATTAGGAGGTGCGTAAATTGCTATGCCTTCTTCTCTATCTTCGACTCGAATAGACTGTGGACAACGTAGCAATTGTACTGCTATCCAGATATCTCCAATTGCACCGCTTGTATTGAATGCAATTACCCAAATTAACCAGCTTGCTTGGGGAAAAATTGCTAGCAGTAACAAACACGCAATATCAAGAACTATCAATGGTGCTAAAGCAATGAAAATAAAAGCATTCCGACGAAATAAGTTCCCCGGTGAAGTGGCGTAAGCAAGGGGTAAGAAATACTTAAATTTAAATCCATAACGTGGCGAACCACCAAAGGCAGCAAACGCTATTCCATGCACTAATTCATGAACAATGATGGTGACAAAAGTAATAACCAGTAAAATCACAAAAGCAAGAATTCCTCGCCAAGCTCCACTTCCAGCACTTTCTAGACTAAAAATTACTGCTCGATCGTGAATAATGCTATAGTACCAGCCTGCACTTGAAGCTGCCAATATTAACAACAATGAACCTAAAGTAGTCCAAATAAGTGATATTTTTGGAGTTAAGCGAAATACATAAATAGGCTCATTGCGAGTTGCTATATTCATAATTATTGCTAATTATTAGTTTTTGTTTTCCAGATTAATAATATTTAGTATTTATTTCATCACTCTATAGGTTTATCTAGCTTCAAAATCTTTATTTGAACGCTTCTTGTAGTTGTTCGGATGTCAGAGATTTAATTAAACTTAATGGTAGCGGTTGCTGACTAATTGCATTAACGTAATCTGGACTCAAATATGGTAAATAACTTGGTTGTTCGGCAACATACGTTTCAAAGAATGGAACACTCAAAGCTTTTACATAACGACGTGCCAAAGCGGGGCTAGAACCAATTACTTGTCTGGCTACAGGGACAACTTCATTCGATGATTCTGCAATAGTAGAAAAGTGTGTACCGCCATTGATGAGTGCTAAATATTTATTTGGAGTTGTTAACCAAGTAAAAGGCTGAATTTGTTCTAACAAAGCCGGAGCAATTGTATCGGCACTGCCAGAGACAATCATCAATGGAATTTTGATTTGGCTAAGACTAGCTTTTCCAAAAATACTACTATCGACCGGATCGATTGCGATCGCGGCTTTGATTCTACTATCAGATAAATTATATTCAGTATTCGGTAGCTTTATTGCCAAACATTGTAATAAAAGCGAAACATTTAATGTATCTTCTAAAGCTGGACAGTCAGCTTTTAATTGCTTAAAATTAATTTTCGCACCTGCTAATGCTAATACAGTATATCCACCAAAGGATTGTCCAACTACACCAACTTGGTCTAAGTTTAAACGTCCTTGAAATGTTGAATTAGACTTTGATAAACGAGTAAGTTCATCTAGCAAAAATTTAATATCTAAAGGTCTGTCAATAAATTCTCTAGGATTGGTAACTCTATCTGCTATACCTGACAGTAAGGCTTGTATTTGTTTTGAATTACTGCCAGGATGTTCTGGAACAGCAACCACAAAACCATAAGATGCTAAATGTTCAGCCAAATACGCAAAACTTGTTCTATCAGAACCAAGTCCATGCGAGATAACAATTATTGGGCGAGGGGTTTGAGTAACTGGTAAGTAAACATCAACCGGAAATTGTCTGAGACGCGATAAGTCATTGAGAATAATAGTTTGCTTTAAAAAACGAAAATTGCCTGATTTTGCTAAATCTAATTTGGGAATACTATTAAGTGTATAAGTATTACTAGCCTTTTGTTGAGATTTTTGGTTAATAAATGCTACTGCACTTTGAGTTTGATTGACTAAATCTTGTAAAGCATTAACAATGCCTAAACCTTGATTCAAATTAATTGAAACTGCACTTGCAGGAAACTTTTTTAATACATTTAAAAGTGTAAAATCTTTTGGCTCTACGGCAGACAAAATTAATGCAGCGCGAATAGCATAAAAGCCAGATATTCTAGATTCAGTTTGAATAACTTTTCCCAAGCTTGTTAATAATCTTTCCCCAATAGGTGTATATAAAAACTGTGAAACTTCAACTTGAGTTAAGGGAATAGGAGTAGTTAAAGCTTTCCGTAGTTGTGTTAATTGCTGATTGCCTACATACTTTCTGTATACAGCTAAATCATTATCTACTTTGCCTGTTCTAATATATGTTTCAAGCGAACTAATTGGAATAGACTCTTCTAAAAGACCGTAATTAAACTCGATCCGTTCTGCACCGACAGCAGGATAAGCACTGACTACAGGTAGTAACCCTATAGTAAAAAGTCTCAAAACTATTTTGAGCAAGATAGTTTGTTTTTTTAGAAGATAGGTCATAACTTGTTACTAAATAAAATTGGCTGAGAATAAAATTTGATAAAGATTTACATCTTTTTCCACTAAGCACGCATGGCCACTATGAGGTAGAGTTATTATTTGTGAATTAGGAAAAATATTACTTAAACGTTGTGCCTCTGCTTCTGAAGGTAAAAGTCTATCTTCTTTACTAGCAATAAGTAAGACTGGTTGAGTAATTTGAGATAATTTCTGCTCATCAATATCAAATTCTCTCATTAATGCGAGTCGCTGATTAGCAGTTCCTTTTGGTGCAGAACTGGTGGATTTTAAAAGAGCTTGTCTCGCAGTAGGTGAAATTCGGTTTAAATTGGTTAAAAAAGGTAAAGATATAAATGAAGAGATTTTATAAAATAAATTAGGTGTATAAGGAAACAATAGAGAACCTAAATTTAACCAAGGTACTCGGTGAAATGAAGAAGCAGAGTTAATTAAAATAATCTTTGTAAACAGTTGAGGGAATTTCTCTAAAACTTTGAGTGCCAAGCAAGCACCGAATGATTCAGCACACAAATATACAGGTGATGACCGTATTTTTTGGAGTTCTATATTGGTTAAACTTACCACTTCTTCTGTCATTTCATTCCAGCTAGTTAAATCATCAGGTGGAATCACAAAACAACGTACATCAAAAGCAGTCTCTAAACCTGCTGTTTGAATATACATGAGTTCCTTTCCAGTTTCATCCATTCCTGGAAGAAATACAAAAAGTGGATAACTAGAGTTAGATGCTTGAGTAGCCAAAAAATAAGAGTGACTGCGAATTTTAGATGACATAATTTAACTAATACTAATATTAATAACTAGATAATTGCTTCAAGGTTCAATTAACTCTGAAACAGACCTGAATATTTCTCCATTTTCTTGTGTATTCATATCATCATTATCTGGCTGCAAATGCTTCTGATTAGTTTCAATATTTAAACGTAAATTAAGCATATTTGCAATCCAAGGAGCTGTCAATCCTTGAAAAAAAACTGTCATCATGATAGTTAAAAATACTAGGGCTTTAATGGAATCACCACCATTGATACCTTCTTTTGTAAGTGAAACTGCAAACAAAGAAGCTAAAGAAGCAGCTACAATTCCACGAGGAGCAACCCAACATAAAAATAACTGCTGTTGCCAGTTAAAGCCTTGATTCCAAGTTGATATCAAAACGTTAATGGGACGTACTATCAACATCAATACGAGAACTGTTAAAACACTACCCCAACCCAAAGCTAAAACACTGGCAATTGATAACTCTGCTGCTAACAAAATGAACAAAATTGAATTAGCTAAAATGCTCAACTGTTCATGAAATTGACGCAATAAAGATTCAGAAGGCAAGTTACTAGCTCTTAAAATTATTCCCGTAACTACAGCAACTACTAACCCAGACTCACTGCGTAAAACTTGTGCCAAACTAAATAAACTCCAGATACTAGCTAAAACAACTAGATTTTTTAAATCTTGCGGCAGAAATTGTTTCTGCTTGAGAAGTTGAGACAGCAACCAGCCTCCACAGATACCAATAACTACACCAATACCCAAACGTAAAACCAGACCCTTAACTAAAATGAGTGGTTCTAGATCCCCATTTAAGACTAAGTGAAGCACAATAACAGACAGAATTGCACCAATAGGATCGATAAAAACACCCTCTGCTTCTAAAAGTGTTGATACTTGTTTATCTACACCAATTTGTTTGAGAAGAGGATTAATAACTGTTGGGCCTGTCACAACTACTAAAGAAGCATAAAGAAAAGCAATTGACCAGGGAAATTCACTTAACCAGTGTGCAGCTATTCCAGCACCCAAAAAGGTAATTAGCACTCCTACAGTAATGAGCTTACGAAGACTGTTAGAAATCTCTTTTACTTCTCCAAGCTGTAGATTTAAACCCCCTTCAAATAAAATTAGTGCTACTGACAACGAAACTATAACTTCTAAACCAACACCTAACAAAGATGGATTTAAAAAATTAAAACCATCTCGCCCAAGAGTAATTCCGAATAAAAGTAGCAGAACAATGCTAGGAATTTGAAAATAACTAGCTAAAACTTGAGCCGAGATTCCAGCTAAAACTGTTACACTAATCAAAATTGTAATTTGCAAAGATTCTTCCATAAAAAACTTCAGTCGTGCTGTACAACCTCCTCCTATCATCAAAAGCAAAAATTATCAGCAAATAGGATAACTTGCTGATAGAAAATTTTTAGTTTATAACACAGTCCGATCAAAGATTCTAGACACTAGCTAAAGCGGCTCCTGGCACTAATTCTACTTTCACCCAGCCTGGTTGCCGTTGGTCAAACGCTTTATAAGCATCAATAACTGACATTAGCGGTTCGAATTGGGTTAACACTTTTGTCGGGTCTACTGTGCCGTTACGCACCAAATCTACCAACGTCGGAATATACTTGCGGTGATTGCAATTTCCCATGTTGATAGTCAAATTTTTGTTCATCGCCATGCCGATGGGAAAGAAATTATGGCTTGGAGGGTATACTCCAATAATTGAGAGTGTACCAGCTTTTGCTAATGCTTGAACTGCCCATTCTAAGACTTGAGAAGGAGCATTCCCAGGATGCCAATTACCATTTTGCGGATTAGTTTTTGGGGCAATTTGTTGTAACTGCTGCTGGAATTGTTGTGCTTCTTGTCGTGCTTTTTCGGCGGCTGGGCCACTGTCAGGAGCATTAGCATCTACGCCAACGGCATCAATAGCTCTATCTACACCAACTCCTCCAGTTAGTTCCCGAATCGCTTCTATTGGATCTTCAGCATTATAATCGATAATCTCTGCACCTAGATCGCGCGCCATTTCTAAACGCGAAGGGATTGTATCTATTGCAATGATGCGTCCAGCACCGAAAAGTCTGGCACTGACAATAGCAAACTGTCCCACGGGGCCACAACCAAAAATAGCAACTGTATCTCCTGGTGTAATCTCTGCAATATCGGCTCCAAAGTATGCCGTGGGGAAGATGTCAGATAGCAGAATTGCTTGGTCGTTTGTAACTTCTTTTGGTAGTTTGACTAACCCTGCATTGGCATAAGGAATCCGAGCATATTCAGCCTGTAAGCCATCGAAGGGGCCGGCTGCTTCTGGGCCTCCGAAAAAAGCTGTGCCGGCATTATGTCCGTGGGGATTGGCGTTATCACATTGAGCATGGTATCCGCTACGACAATAAGAACAGTAACCACAAGCAATTGTTGAGGGAACAACGACGCGATCGCCTACTTTCAAATTCCGCACATTAGAACCAACTTCTTCAATAATTCCAACGCCCTCATGTCCTAAAATTGTACCGGGTTTCATGCCTGTGAATGTTCCCCGAATCATGTGTAAATCTGTGCCGCAAATTGCACTAGAAGTCAGGCGAATTATGGCATCTGTTGGCTCTTTAATTTTTGGCTCTGGTACGTTATCTAAACGAATATCTCCAATTCCGTGAAAAACTACTGCTTTCATGGTAAATACTCCTGACTTATAAAGTTTGCATCTCAGATAAAAACTAGTAGCTGAGAAGTTTAGCTACTATAAAACAGAATATTTATGTAATAGAGTTGGAAAACTTTGCTCCAAATTAAGCTTTTTAATGGATAACTTAGAAAAAAATTAGTTGATTTTGAACTACATGACATACGCACTTAGAAACTATGGTATCGATATCGTTCTAGTTTCTTATCGTCCTCTAGAAGGATATAAATTATCAAAAGCACGGATAATTATGTCAGGTGGAGAAAGTGAAAACAATACCACACTTGTTCACCAGATGAGGCTTCCATGAAGCTCAATCAGTGGCGATCGCTCAGGAGTAACAAAGAAAGAGTGCCGAAATTTGCCATTATTTATTTTGTCATTACAGCGATCGCAGCCAAACCAATTCTCTATGACTTTCACTATGGCGAAGAATTATTCTATGAATACGGTGTAGGTACAGCAATATAGCCACACAACAAAAAGTAGGAACAAAGCAAAAAAATTTCTTTTGACTTAATGCCTTGTTCCATACATCTTAACAAGCATAGTTTAGTTCCAATATCAGGCTATTCCATACTTGGGGCTTCTTCAAACTGCACCAACATCAGCACGGCTGGCGCATCGCCTACTGTGCCTGATAAATGACCTTTATGACCTTGTGCATCTTCTTTTGTACCTTGGTCTCCTCCAAATGAAATTTCGCCAGGCCCCATCTCTACTCGTTTACCGTCCATAGTCTCTACAAACCAGCGCCCCGATAGTGGGATAATCCACTGCGGCTTGGGGTTTTCATGCCACTTTCCTACCCATCCGACTGGTAATACAGTAAATGTAACTGTAGCACCAGACTGTTTCAATTGAGATAGCCACTGAGGAGCTGTATCCGGTGCTATACCTTTGTGAACGAAATCCTCAATTTGATGGCGGGACTGGTGAGTTACACCGTCTTGATTAGTCGAGACACACCAATACTCAATTGTTGGCTTATGTGATTGGTTATTCTGCATAAAAATTATTTTTCGTAATGGGACAAGACTCTTGAATGCGATCGCTATTATTGAATAATCCCCAGTTGTACTGGTCTAACGTTGGTAAAAAATTTGATTTTGTATTTTAAAACTACATCACTTCCTTAATTTTTTTACTAAGCAGCCACCAATTTACTGGGTAACTAGTAAGAAAGCCACATACCATACCAATTTGCATCATGAACCAGAACACGGGATTGTTTGGGCGTAATGTTTCTGGTGAGAAAAGAATAAATAGTGCGATCGCCATCCAGCCATACATTCCAACTTGCCACGCTGTTAATGAGAGAGTATCCGCTTTTACCGCAGCTTTTAAACCCTCACCCATTGAAACTTCCCGCATTGGTTTGATGGTGAAATATTGAAAAGCAATCCCTAACACGAACGCCACAATATAATCTAATATCCAATAAAGTCCAGAAATAAAGTTCTTGTCCGTAACCAAAGGGATGACTATCATCTGCTGGCTTTTGGCTCATACGAAGTCCCAGCAGAAGTAATAATTGATCGATAGTATCTACAACTGAATGAATGCCTTCAGATATCATCGCTGAACTATTGGTAATGTAAGCAGCGATAAATTTAGTGATAGCGATCGCTAGATTAGCACTCATCGCTGCAAAAATTGTTTTCTTAGATGAATCTGAAGCCATTTTTTACTGTTCTCCATTCCCTTTCATCACTTCTAACTCTCCATCAATATGGGTAACTTCCCAGTGAGTTTGTTCTCCCTCACGCCAAAAACGCAATGAAACTTTTGCGTCTCCTACAGATAGATTAGATAGTTCCAAATCTGGTAAACATTCTGGTAAGCGAGGCTGTATTTTCAACTTTCGTTGTGGTGCATCAGCTTCGAGTCCTAAGATGCTGCGAATGAGTAAGAAAATGGAACCAGCCGCCCAAGCTTGGGGTATATTGGCATCTGGATAGGGGACTGGAAAGTTATCATCTCGGCGTTCAATTCCTGCAAACAATTCTGGCATTCGCCCAGCTTGAAAATAGCTAGCAGCAGCAAAAATACCCTCAGCGATGTGATTAACTTCTTTGTCGTAGCCGTATCGTTTTAATCCAGCCGCAATGATTGAATTATCGTGCGGCCAAACACTACCTCTTTGATAACTAATCGGGTTATAGCCTTGATTTTGAGATGAAAGAGTCCGTATACCCCAACCACACCACATATCTGGTTGAAAGAGTCGCTCTTGCACTTTTTTTGCTCTTTCTTGAGGTACAATACCAGACCAGAGCAATTGACCAGGATTTGAAGCGATAGACTTAATTTGTTGCTTGTTGTTATCTAAGCCAAGACAGTAAAAGCCTTCATCTTCCATCCAAAAGCGATCGTTAAAGCGTTGATATAGTTCTTCGGCTTTTTGACGTAGCTTTTTAGCTTGTGCTTGTTCTCCCCACACCTCATAAATTAAAGCTGCTTTTAACCAAGCATCGTAAACGTAACCTTGAACTTCACACAAAGCAATGGGCGGCTCTACTAATTTGCCATTTGGATAAACTATTGCTTCACCTGAATCTTTCCAGGCTTGATTGCGTAATCCATGACTAGAACGAGTAATATACTCGACGAACCCATCATTATCAAAATCGCCGTACTTATCAATCCACTTTAGGGCTTTTTCTAGAGGCGATTTACACTCATTCAACATACCTACATCGGCATTCCAGCTATAAGTTTCAGCTAGGGTAATAATCCAAAGAATAGTAGTATCTACCGTGCCGTAATAGGGATTGTAAGGTAGTTGATTGAGTTTAGTTAATTCGTCACGCCGCAATTCATGTAACATCTTGCCGGGTTGAGCATCGTGCCAGTCATCCGACTCGGTGGCTTGCAGTTGAGCTAACCGAACTAGCGTACCACGGGCAAATTCATGATAAACTGCCATTGTTTGTAAGCTGGTAATTACAGAGTCACGTCCAAAAACAGCCATAAACCAAGGAATACCAGCAGCAAGCATCCAAAACTGATGCCCATTGTCTTCTACCTCAATTCGTAAAGCTCCCATATCAACGAGCGCCTGCTGATAAAATCCCCGAATTTCAGCATTAGAAGACTGCAACTTTGTCGCGTTACTCAAAAATTCATCGCTGACTTTTCCGGCTTCTGTATTATGAGATGCAGCACAGGTTTGTTGTGGTTGAAGCACATCTCCATTGGCTAAGGCTGTAAAATTAATACAGGTGTGCCATGTTTTGCCAGGAGTAATCATCACATTAAACATCAAACGACCGTTGGCGTAGCTCGCTTTTGAACTAGAACCAACAGGCTCAGTCACAATGGCTCGAACAAAAGAACTATTACGATACTTGGTAGTGAGTACACCGTCGTTCCATACTGTTTCAGTATTACCCCGCATGACAATGTTCTTGGCTTTCACTTCAAAAATATCCGCAAAGTCAGAACGAATTGCCAACATCAATTGAAACTCAATTGGTTCTGAGTGGTAGTTGGTGATATCGATATCTTCGTGCATTCCTGCTACAATGTCGCGTCGAATGGTTACGAACAAACTACCAGAAGCTAAGTTGCCGTTAACAGTGGGGATTTGCGGATTAGTAAATTGATAAAGAGCCGTGTGATGATTGATGTTGCTAGCGGCTAGTAGTACAAGTCGGTAGCGATTGAGAGAAATTTCGTAGTAAGAAATTAGGCGTGTGTCACGCACAAAAAAACCTTGCGCTTGATTATCGTCGATGGAACCATCACTAGCAGTTACAAGAAATGAGGAACCATCGTTAATAGTGATTACACTAGGGTTGACAGCGACTTGTGTAGGCATAGGGCAAACAATGAGTGTGGGAGGATGGGGAAGATAGGGGGGAAGAGAAGTATGGGAAGTGTGATTCCTTCCCACACTTCCCCATCTCTTCTGCTTCCTTAAGGCTCAAGAAATATGCTTTGTCTTACTTTTTTTGTTAACTATTTACAGCAGGGAACAAGATTGAAAGTCTGTTGTTATATGATTTTTTTTAGAAAATTTGTACTTCATTAACCTACAATCTGCTGTATATATAATTCAATAT
>NZ_JACKZU010000212.1:0-13997 GCF_014222165.1 Nostoc sp. 2RC | reverse complement strand
CCCTTTACCCTTTACGCTTTCCCCTTTCCCCTTTCCCCTTTACCCTTTCCCCTTTCCCTTTCCCCATTCCCCATTTTTCTCGCCACACTTTTTGTGACTTCTAAAAATTGCTGTAAAACGATGGATGTATCATCGCTTCGCCAAACTACGGCTAGTTCTGAAGTTAAGTTTTTTCCTTGAATTGGTTTGTAGACTACTCCCTTTCGCTGTAGACTTTGGGCGTTAGCGGGAAGCAATGTGACTCCTAGTCCACCTGCAACGGAACTGAGTACGGTTACCATCCAAGTTGCTTCCTGTACTACTTTTGGAGAAAAACCCACCTGCTGACAAAGGCTAATAATCTGGCTGTATGAGGGAACTAAGTCTGTTGGGGGTAAAACAAAAGGTTCATCTGCTAGGGCGATGAGTGGAATTTGAGACTCGGCTGCTAGAGGGTGGTTTTCTGGTAAAGCGATGACTAAAGGCTCTTGCAAAATTGGCAGAAAACTTAAAGAATTATGATTTAAATTATTATTGGGTAGTCTTTCAAAAGCAATATCGATGTAGCGATCGCGCAGTTGGTTTACCTGCTCAGAAGAACTAACTTCCCGCAACACTAGTATCACCTCTGGAAATAAAGGGTGAAAAGTTTGCAAAATATCTGGCAAAACACTGTTAGCAACAGAACTATTAGTTCCCACTACCAAGCGTCCAATTTCCCCCCGGCTGACTTTTTGTGCAGAGGTAATTGCCTGTTCTAACTGAGTTAATACCAAATGCGCTTCTGTGAAAAAGACTTTTCCAGCAGCAGTTAACTGTAGAGGGCGTTTTTTACGCTCAAATAATTGAAGCCCTAGTTCTGCTTCTAGTGCTTGAATTTGTTGGCTTAAAGGTGGTTGAGCAATATGCAATCTTTCCGCAGCACGACTAAAGTTTAATTCTTCAGCCACGGCGATGAAGTATCGCAGATGTCTAAGTTCTATCATTGGGGAATGGGGACTGGGGAATGGGAAAGGAATATTTGTCTGCGTTAATTGTCTGATTTATGACATTAGCGTCTAGCTATTATATTTTTAATATATATTGTATAAGTTCAATACATATTGGACATATACTAGCATTTTGTTTATTTTGATTTCTATAGAGATTTTTCTCTGAATAAACCAGAGTAGGGTGGGCATTATAATGTCTAGCCTACAAGCTTTGATGACGAGGTTTTTATGAGTCAGATTAAACGAGTGGCGATCGTTGGAGGAACTCACGGCAATGAGTTAACAGGAGTATACTTAGTTAAAAAATTTCAGCAATATCCCAATTTAATTAATAGACCAAGTTGGGAAACTTTGTTATTACTTGGTAATCTCAAAGCTATTGCAGAAGGGAAGCGTTATATTGACAAAGATTTAAATCGTTGCTTTAGCCAGGAAAACTTACAAAATTCAAATTTTTTAAATTATGAAGATACGCGGGCAAAAGAAATTAAACAAATACTACAACCGCAAAATCAGCCTTTTGTAGATGTAATCATTGATTTACATAGCACAACCGCCAACATGGGGCTAACTTTGATTTTTTGCGATATGCATCCTTTTTTACTGCGGTTAGCTGCTTATTTAACTACGATAAATTCCTTAGTAAAAGTGTATATTAATCCGCAATCAAAACAAGGCGGTTTTCTGCGTTCTGTATCTGAATTAGGTTTTGTGATTGAAGTTGGTGCTGTCGCTCAAAATGTCTTAAATGCTGAATTATTTCAACAAACAGAACAGCTAATTTATGCAATTTTAGAATATTTTACATGGTACAACCAAGGTCATATTCCACAGATAAACAATAATCTGACATTTTATGAATATATTGGAACTATTGATTATCCCAGAGATGAACAAGGTGAAATTCAAGCGATGATTCATCCCCAGGTTCAGTTTCGAGATTATGAACCTCTAAATCCAGGTGAGCCAATATTTAGGACTTTTGCAGATACAGATATTTTATATGAGGGAGTATCTACTGTTTATCCGATTTTTATCAATGAAGCGGCTTATTATGAAAAAGGAATTGCGATGCATTTAACTCAAAAGCAACAAAAGATAGTTTAATGCGATTCGCAATGGGCTAAGCTAATACACATGTTATTGTCATTAGTCTTTCGCTGTTTGCTAATGATATCATGTCCGCATAATTATTTATGATTCCCACAGTCATTGCACCCCACACCTTAATCCCGTCCCCGAACTTCGGAGAGGCGAGACAAAGCTACACTTTGGCTTTTTGGGGTTTTTCGGGTTTAATAAGTAATCAAGCGAACATGATATGACCAATGACTAATGACTAATAGCAATGCCCGTGGCAATTTCTATGCAGATAGTCATAGTTTCTCAGATAATAACGGTATAGAGGGTCATGAACCCTTTGATGGTAATTCCTGTGTCGATGATGATACCGTCTACGGTAATAAATGTCTTCGGGATAATAAATCCTTTGACGGTAATAATTTCTGTGCCATTGACGATAATACCTACGATGGCGATAATATCGACGATGTCTCCGGTGATAGCGCCGATATTTTCGATGTTTTAATTTTTCGCTATCAACTTCTGAATCTTGTGGAATTGAAGAATCTTTTGTAACTGAATTTGACCAGGAATTGAGGATATTTTGATTGCTTTGTGTCTGAGAAATTGGGCTGCTTAATTCTTCAGGTCTTTGTAGTATCTGCAACTCATTTTTTTCAGATGCGGCGGCAATTTCTAATCCCAGACAAGTGGGCAATAATAAAACACTGATGACAAATTTCCAAAACACTGTTTCATGCTCCTAATTTTTTATTCCCTGGCTGAACTAGGGAATGCCAATTGATATCAAACTCTGGCTTCAAGAGGAATTACGCAGTGAAACAAAAAATTAAGGCTTGTTTTTATGAACGAAAAACATAGCCTTAATAAATAATATCATGTCCGGGACAAAATCGATATAAATGCTCACGCTGCTAAGCGATACATAATCACTTTTCCTTTCCAATTTTCTTCAACAAATATTAAATATTCACCATTGGAACGGCGAAAAGCGCGAATACCATAAGGTATATCAATCCAACCACTTTCGCTACCAACTTCTGGGCCTGGTTTTAACTTTTGTACTTGCACTCCTGTGGTTGCATTGTAAACATATACCTCTGCGGTTTTAACTGTGACAGCAAAAACATAATCTCCCGCTACACTCATGGCGGCTGTGGAAACTTCGCGTTTACCGGTGGTGTCGTGGGGAATTACAATCCGCCAACGAGGTGTGCGATTTCCTTTACTCCAATTGTCAAAACGGGCAATTTCAGAACCCGCAACTCCGGTATCATCGCCAAATGCGGGACGATCTACTGTGAAGCCTGACAAATACATGGTATCTGTTTGGGGGAAATATTCAATGCGTCGCAAATCGTTAAAAATCTGAGGAGTGGTTTGCTTTTCCATTGAACTATAACTGTAGATGGGATTCCCCTTAGAATCGATTCCCTGTAAAGGATAATGTCGGATACCTGTACCATCTTGGGTTCGTAAAGCTTTCCAAACGTCTCCTTTGCTGTCTACCCACCAACCGCCGATGTAGGGATAATCTTTGCTGGTATCGTATTCGTTGTTTTCAAATTTGCCATTACCGTTGCTGTCTCGCCAAATCCATTCACCTTTTTGTGGTTGAGAAGGCGGCCAATTTCCAGTCAAAAATGGTTTGTCTGCACCATTAGTACCAACAAACATGCCGGCTGGGATGGCAATTTTACCGTCTGTGGCGGGATTGAAACGATATATTTGCAGAAAGCTGTTGTACATATCTGTGAGGAACAAAAACGGCTTTCCTTGGATGCGGCGCACAAAGGTTGCATCTGGGGATGTATGCAAACGTGGATCTTGGGGATATTTGAAGGGATTTAAGGTGTAGGCTTTGTAAGTCCATTGCTTACCAGCAGCCTTACTATAATCCATTTGATATTGTTCTTGTTTGGTGAATAAATCTACACCATCGGTTTTAGGATCGGCGTCTGCATTATCAACAAATATTAAACCTAGCGATCGCCACAGTAATTTACCTGATGGCGCAAATTTCCGCAAGTCTGTTCCTGATTTGTTGAAACCATTACTATTTATATAGATATTACCTGATGCATCTGTGCCAACTCCGGTAATTCCATACAGTTTCAAATCTCGAATCTCACCAGAAATTCCTGTATAAATACCGTTTTTACAGCCAAAACTGCCTATTTGTATTGGCGGATCTTTAATCTCATAAATTAAGATTTGCTGAAGCGAACCATTTTCTGCTACTAACAGCTTACCTTGGGGATTAATGGCGATCGCTGTTGGTTCTACAATATCTGCAATCTCCTGGGGTAATTGCTTGCCACTTGAGGAATAATGTAAAATCTTCGCAGGATTACCACCATTTTTGTTTTGAATAATCCACAGATTTTTTTGCTGATCAACTGCCATCGCCCCCGGATTAACAACACTAAAACTGCGAAGTTCCTTCATGGTCTCAGTATCAAAAATCCGAATTTTATTAGCAGCAAAATCACTCACATATAACTCACTGTCTATAATTGCTAATCCAGTAACTTCACTTTTATTACTGACAATTAACATACTTTTATCCCAGCCACGTCCCCCAGGAAACGGTGCTGTTTTTCCTGACAAATCATAACGTCTAACAGAGTGCCAAGCTGTTTTTTCTGCTGGATAATCTTCTTTTGTATTGCCAATTGAACCTTGAGTCATGGCAAGGTAAATATATTTATTATTTGCTGTTATGGCCTTGCCACCACCACGACCCCAACCGTGGGTATCACTCAGGGCACTGATAATTTTACCATCCTTATAGATTCCTGCTTCCGTTCCCGCTTCATCCCAATGGCTGTTAGTATAAACTGTACCATCAGGAGTAACATACATTGCTTCTATATTGTTTTGTATCCGCAGATTGCCGCTACCAATACTATTACCTATCCACGATGTTTTATAGGTGAGTGTAGATGTTCCACTGGTTGCCCAATCTGTTGTAATGCCAATGGTAGTAATAAAAATTCCAACCATTAGACTAACTAAAAATTTAAAAGTTTTCTTTTTTAATAAATATCTAAAATTCCAGATATTTCTGCACTTATGATAGAGCCTGATTAACCGCACAATTAATTGATTATTCATATTATTTTATTTAATTCTCTATAAAAATCAAATTTTATCTCTGCGCCTCTGCATGAGATTTTTGATGTTTGCAACTTCTTCACTGATTGTATATACAACTATCATTTTCTAAATCCGCACAAAAAATATAAGTAAATTTAAAAAGATATTCCAGGTATGAATATTTACTATTTATGTTGCTAAAATCGTAAAAATTAATACAAAAATCCTAGACATCGATTCATTTCTATTGTTTTTAGGCTTTCACTGTCTACCATTTACCTTGCGATCGTAACTAGTATTAGATTTATCATCTTCGGTATGATTCAGTTAACTAAAACACAAGTTATCATTGCTTGTTGACGTGAAGATATAAATAGTTTATAAAGTGGTGTTCTCTTAAAAAAATAAATCCCAAAGATTTTGTGAAATATCAAATGTTATGTTGACAGTCAACACTGATATTGTTCACAACTAAAATATGATTACTATATTATTAGCTGTATATCTTTCAATACATTTATAGGATAAACATCAGTGATAAATCAAAAAGAAAATTTTACTTCAACTTCTGCATCGATTCTTACTTTGGGATTAGGCTGGTTTCCTCAAAATCCTGGAGGATTAGAAAGATATATTTATGAACTAACTCATAAATTAGCAGCGAATCAAGACCAAATTGAATTATGCGGAGTTGGACTTCCAGAAGCTCAACCAAATTCTCCAATTAAGCTGACTAATTTAGCTACAGTTGATACTAATATTTGTCAAAGATTATGGTCAATTCGTAGAAATTTCCAGAAGACTAGAACAAATACACCAGATGCAATTAATCTACATTTTGCATTATATAGCTTTCCGATTTTAGATATTTTACCGAAAAAAGTACCCATTACTTTTAACTTTCATGGCCCTTGGGCTTTTGAAAGTAAGCAGGAAGTGGTTAATAAAAATCTTAGTCTTTTAATTAAGCATTGGCTGATAGAACAAACAACTTATAATCGGTGCGATCGCTTTATTGTTCTCAGCAAAGCATTTGGCAATATCTTACACCAAAAATACCAAGTACCTTGGAAAAAAATTAATGTTATTCCTGGTGGAGTTGATATTAATTACTTTCAACCAAATTTATCACCGCAGGAAGCTTGTAGACAATTAGGCTGGCCTAATAATCGTCGGATTTTATTTACATCACGCCGCTTGGTGCATCGCACTGGAGTTGATAAATTATTACAAGCGATGGCCATGATTAAACCCAAAATACCAGATATTTGGCTGGCCATCGCCGGTCGCGGTCACATCCAATCTACACTACAACAACAGGCGAAAGAATTAGGATTAGACGATAACGTTAAATTTTTAGGTTTTTTACCTGATGAACAATTACCCATAGCTTATCAAGCTGCTGAATTAACTGTAGTTCCTAGTCAATCTTTTGAAGGATTTGGATTAGTAATAGTTGAATCTCTTGCTTGTGGTACTCCAGTTTTGTGTACGCCAGTGGGTGGAATGCCAGAAATTTTAGCAGAGTTTTCACCTGATTTAATTACTACTTCCATCGAAGCATCGGCTATTGCCCAAAAATTAGAACAAGCACTACTAGGAAATATTCCCATCCCTTCACGAGAAGCCTGTCGCCAATATGCGATTACACATTATGATTGGCATCAAATTGCCCAACGAGTCCGGAGTATTTTATTACAATAGAATTCAGAATTCAGAAGTCAGAATTCAGAATTCAGAATTCAGAAGTCAGAAGTCAGAAGTCAGAATTCAATATAGAGTAGGGGTGCAAATTGAAGAAGAATTCAGAAGTCAGAATGAGCTAAACGCACCGCTACCGTTAACAGGAGTAAGAATCAATTAGTAGAGGGTCTGAAAACCGTTTATTCATCTACCAGTCGCACAGAATTCAATTCAGAATTCTGGCTCCTGAATTCTGAATTCTGTTTGAATAAATAAAATTAATTGATAAAATAGAGGTTTTATGAAAATTCTTTTTTTAGACCAAAGCGGTAAACCAGGCGGTGCAGAATTGTGTTTAATCGATATTGCTAAACCCTATGGAAAAAATGCTTTAGTAGGTTTATTTGCAGATGGTTCATTTAAACAATTACTACAGCAAAATAATATTCCGGTAGAAGTTTTGAGAAATGAAGCGATCGCAGTTCACAAAGAAAGCGGTTTAATTCAAGGTTTAAATAGTTTTAGACAACTGATACCTTTAATTATTAAAGTAATTAAAAAAGCGCGTCAATATGATTTAATCTACGCCAACACCCAAAAGGCATTAGTTGTAGGAGCAATAGCAAGTTTTTTTAGTCGTCGCCCTTTGGTATATCATTTACATGATATTCTTTCCACAGAACACTTTAGCCAAACTAATCTTCAGGTAGCTGTTAACCTTGCTAATCGTTTTGCATCATTAGTAATTGCTAATTCTCAAGCTAGTAAAACAGCTTTTATCAAAGCAGGAGGACACCAAGACATTATCGAAGTTGTCTATAACGGCTTTGAAGTAAAAAATTATCATACCGATGCATCTGAAATCAACAATTTGCAGCAAAATTTAAAATTACAAGGAAAATTTGTCATTGGACATTTTAGCAGACTTGCACCTTGGAAAGGGCAGCACATTTTAATTGATGCCCTTGCTCAATGTCCGCCACAGGTAATAGCAATTTTAGTCGGTGATGCATTATTTGGTGAACAAAATTACGCCCAAAAATTACACCAACAAGTCGCTAAATTGGGGCTAGAAAACCGCGTTCAATTTTTAGGTTTTCGTTCAGATATTCCCCAATTAATGGCAGCTTGTGATTTAGTAGCACACACTTCAACTTCTCCAGAACCTTTTGGCAGAGTGATTGTTGAGGCGATGTTATGTGAAAAACCTGTAATTGCAGCCAAAGCTGGGGGTGCAATGGAATTAGTTGAACACGGACTCAATGGTTTTCTAGTAACACCAGGAGAACCCCAGGAACTTGCACAAGTGATTATCACCTGTCTTCAAGAGACAGAAATAACTGCAACTATAGCGAAGAATGCCAGAATTAATGCTAGCGAACGTTTTGATGTTGCAAGCATTAATCAGCAAATTGCTCAACTGCTGTCCGAGAGAATATAACAAACCCCTGTAGGACATTGCATAATTACGAGATGATTTTGGAATTTACATCAAGTATAATCCCCGCGTCTGGTGTGTCAGCCTCAATCACCCCTTATTTAGCAACGCCCCTGTAGAGACCTTGCATTGCAACGTCTCTACATTTGGGTTCATAGCATACAATTACAAACCGACTAATTCGCGAGATTCAAAATCAGTGAGTTGTTGAGCGATCGCTAATCTAGCTTCTAACTTTGCTACACTCAACTGGTTACGCAGATATTCTAAATGTGCCAGGGCATTTGCCTTTTCTCCAGTCAAGCGGATTAAAGTATCCATCGCCTTTTGATATTCTTGATTTATAAGCAGCACTTCAAAACGCCGCGCCTTGCGTTGAGCATCATTTTTTAAATCCATCTCAAAGGCGGCGACGCGATCCGCATTGCCTTCAAATCTATTAATTTGCTGCTGTACTGCCATCAGTTGAGAATCTATTTCATTAGCTCGTTGAGCAGCTTGGGCGATGGCAGCTGGATAATGACTCAGTTGCATCATCTAATAATTTTCCTCTGTAGTCAATAATTTCAGGCTTCAGCATAAGACTAACTCCGGAATCCATTTTCCAAAAGGCTGTCACAGAGCAGTTTTACACTTAAACAAGTTTGGTGAATACTATATATCTATTATAGTAAAATTGTACTGATTTAGCAGAGAAAAAGCGATAACAGAACCAATACCCTACGACTAACGCGGTATTGGCTTCCCCCGCATCTCTGGTTACAAAGTAGTGGTTCATCGCATTAGTTACGAGGGGTAAACTCATTCTTAATTTTTCTTCCTTTGCGCTCTTTGCGTCCTTTGCGGTTCGTTTATTAACCCAGTAAAATTAATGCGATAGACCAGTAGTACTCTATGTCATTAATTTTGCTGGCTTTAAAATTCTCCGTGTCACCGCGTAAGAGCGTCTCCGTGTCTGTATCCCAGCTTCAACCTCTCAAAACTTTTGCGATAGACCAATAGGTGCATTTGAGTTAGATATTGTTGGGTTTAGCCAAACGCAACCCAACAATATCTATTATGAAATCCTGCACCATACTTCAAGCAGCTTCCCGCAGTTGTGAGGGACTCACCTCTGAAAACGAAAGGGAGAGTTGTTCGGCTTGAGGTACGGCAGCTTGTTCTAACACTTGAACTTCGATATTTACACTCACCAAATAACTGCCTGTGTCCGCGCCAACTGCCTCAGCAATTAATTTGGCAATATCCGGACGTTTGGCTGTGAGGGGGTCACGTAAAATGCAGCGATCCCATTCATGCTTAGCAGTCGGATTGAGGTTGAGAATATAATGCTTCATCATCGAACTAACCCTTTAACCCATCTTCCACAAGTTTTTCACGCAGCCATTGTGCCTTTGGCTAGGCTTTGCCAACGCTATCTATATTATAGTACTTTTGTACTAAAAATGGAAATGGGCTTTCCAGGCAATGGTGAAAGGGAAAGGGGTAAGGGGGAAAGGTTAAATTTATCCCTTTCCTCTTTACCCTTTACCCTTTACCCTTTACCCTTTACCCTTTACCCTTTCCCCTTTACCCTTTACCCTTTCCCCTTTACCCTTTACCCTTTACCCTTTCCCCTTTACCCTTTACCCTTTACCCTTTACCCTTTACCCTTTACCCTTTACCCTTTACCCTTTCCCCTTTACCCTTTACCCTTTCCCCTTTCCCCTACTTCATAATCTCCCTATTTCTAATTAGATTTGCCGTTACTCTGTACATTTAACAACTCAGGATCGTTGACCCAAATTGCTTGTTGAGGTACAGAGATGGAAATTCCGGCTTCGTCTAGGGCGATTTTCAGACGGCGGCGAAATTCTCTTGCCACATCCCATTGCTTCAGGGGCCGTGTTTTAATCCAAACACGAATAATCAAACCGCGATCGCCAAATTGATCTATTCCTAAAACTTGCGGTGGTTCTAAGATTTGACGCTGCCATTGCAATTCTTGATTCATCTTGTCTGCAACGGTTTTAATCAACTTCAAAGCTTCTTCTGTGTCTGCTTGGTAAGCGATGGGAATTGTTAAATCGGCTCGCGACCAACGGCTAGAAAGATTGGCAACAACTTTTATTTCACTATTGGGAATGGTGATTAACCGTCCTTCGGAATCCCGCACCTGGGTCATCCGCAAATTTAAGTTTTCTACTAAACCTCCCACATCTCCCACATTAATCACATCGCCCAAGGCATACTGGTCTTCCAGGATGATCAAGAAACCGTTAATGGCATCTTTAATCAAGTTCTGTGAAGCCAAAGATACGGCAACACCAACCAAACTTGCACCCGCTAGCAAGGGAACGATATCTATACCCAAAGCTACCAGCGCCAACAAAAAGCCTACTCCCACGCAAATAGCTGTAGCAATACTTTTAGTCACACCAGAAAATGTGGAAACTCGCAATTGTAGACGTGCAGAATCTTCTGGAGTGATAAAAGCACTACTTCTAATCAAAGTGGAGGTGAAGCGGTCAATTAAGGCATAGCTTAGACGCACTGCTACATAAGTTACCAATAACACAACACCTAAGCGCAAAGGAAATTGGGCGGCGGCGAGAATTGCTACTTGAAATCCTCGTGTATAAGGAAACAAACCCAAAATAAAGAAACTTCCGCCTCCCCAAATTCCGGCTTGAGTTAGCTGGAACAATCTTCTCTTTGCTTCTTGGACGTGTCGGACTTGCTGTTGATTTAGTTGTGTTGTAATTGGTTGAGCCGCTGCTAAAGTTGGGGAATTTAAGAGTTCCTTTTGGGCTTGGAAGGTAGCGGAGTCGGAATTTTTTTTGGAACGTCTTTGCCAGCCATATACCGCCGAACTCATGACAATCATTACCAGTCCGGTAGCCCCAGCAATCTTACCTTGGTCGATTAAAAATTGAGTTTGTCTCTCTTGTTTTGCCTGTTGTAAGTCTTCTTTTAATGAGTCAGCGATTTGATTTGCGGATGTTGAAATATCCACCTGTCGCAGTCCAGCATCCTCAGAAGTGACGGTCATCAGATATTGGTCGTTGACATAAATTACTGGTAATTCGTTGACTTTGCGAACTTCTACCTTGACTGGTGTGTTCGCTGGTAACTGAAAATAATATTGGCTAATTGCTTCTAGTTTCTTTTGGATGTCTTCTAAACGCTCAGGAAAGTTAGTTTTTGATGCGGCTATTTGAAATAAGCGACGACCATCCAAATAAACCCAGCCAGAAACAACTCTATCATTGGAATCGTTGCTTGCAGTGCTGGGAACTTGTAATTCCGGTAGAAAAGGAATTTGGGCGGTGGCTTTTGGCACACAGACAACGGTTACAGCCATCGAAGTTGCGATCGCCATTATGACACCTAAACCTCTGCGGTCTTTAGGTAACACACCCTTTTGGGACACTTGATTGAAAGCGTCCAAGTGTGTCACAGGCTTAGTAACCAGGTATGTTCCTGCTTTTAATACCTGTTCCTGCTCCTTTGAACCTTTAGCAAAGCTGGGTAACACAATTCCCTTCGCGGCTGCCAAAAATTGAAAGCGCACTCAAACACCTCCTTGAGTAAAATTTACTATTGACTAATTTCATAACCATCCTGCTCAATAATTTTGAGTAAATGTACCTATCTAAAGTTAAGTATTTGCCTTCTGATGATGAAATTTTGATGTTTTTTTGATTATTATCAATCTTTAGATAGATGACAGTGTACTGAGAATGAACAAGTAAAGCTAAGAATAGTCATACTCTTACCAAAGATAAAACAAAAAGGAAAAAGCTGGCTATGAAGTTGACATTAGACGAATCAAACGTCAAGCTAGTTCTGAGGAGTCTTGACTAGTAATTTGCTTTCTTTCGAGCGTAAATTGCCAGTCGTAGAATAACCTAGTAGAGTGCGTAAGTTTTACGTAACTTTTTCACATTTTTGAGGTAACTTTTGATGACCGCAACTTCTCCCCGATTAAAGCACGAGGTTAAAGACCTCGGCCTAGCTGCCTTGGGAAGACAGCGCATTGAATGGGCTGGACGCGAAATGCCAGTTTTACGACAAATCCGCGATCGCTTTGCCCAAGAAAAGCCCTTTGTTGGCTTACGCCTTGTGGCTTGCGCCCACATCACAACCGAAACAGCACATTTGGCCATCGCTCTTAAAGCTGGTGGTGCTGATGCACTGCTAATTGCAAGCAATCCCCTATCAACCCAAGATGACGTAGCCGCTAGCCTCGTTGTCGATCATGAAATTCCCGTTTTTGCCCAAAAAGGCGAAGACAACGCCACTTATAACCGCCACGTTCAAATCGCTTTAGATCACCGCCCCAATGTAATCATTGATGATGGTAGCGATGTGGTTGCGACATTAATTCAAGAACGCCAACACCAAATCGCTGATTTGATTGGCACCACCGAAGAAACCACAACGGGAATTGTCCGTCTCAAGGCCATGTTCAAAGATGGCGTTCTCACCTTCCCCGCAGTGAATGTAAATGATGCTGACACCAAGCACTTCTTTGATAACCGCTATGGTACTGGGCAATCGACCCTTGACGGCATCATCCGCGCTACAAACATTCTCTTAGCTGGTAAAACCATCGTCGTTGTTGGTTATGGCTGGTGCGGTAAAGGTACAGCACTCCGCGCCCGTGGTTTGGGTGGTAACGTAATTGTTACCGAAATTGACCCTATCAAAGCAATTGAAGCTGTAATGGATGGTTTCCGCGTCCTGCCAATGGCAGAAGCCGCTAAAGTCGGCGATTTGTTTATTACAGTTACCGGTAACAAGCACGTGATTCGCGGCGAACATTTCGACGCGATGAAAGACGGTGCGATCGTTTGTAACTCCGGTCACTTTGATATCGAACTCGACCTGAAATACTTGGCTAGTCAAGCTAAGGAAATCAAAGAAGTCCGTCCTTTCACCGAAGAGTATAAGTTAAAAAGCGGCAAATCAGTCGTGGTTCTCGGTCAAGGACGCTTGATTAACCTCGCCGCAGCTGAAGGACATCCCAGCGCAGTCATGGATATGAGCTTTGCCAACCAGGCTTTAGCTGTTGAATACCTGGTGAAAAATAAAGGTAAGTTGGAACCTGGTTTACACTCCATTCCTACTGAAGTAGACCAAGAAATTGCTCGACTCAAGTTACAGGCGTTAGGAATTACCATTGATAGCCTAACACCAGACCAAATTGAATACATCAACTCTTGGACTAGTGGAACTTGATGTTAATTGATTAACTGATTTTTTGGGGATAGGCTTTTAGGCTTATCCCTTTTTTTGTGTTTCTTGCAAGGATGCAAAGAACAATGACAATTCAATGTTGTTAGAGCTAAAAGGCTTGCTGTGCTAGTAGGTTGGGTTGTAGCAAAATCATACAGAGTACCAAGCAAAACCCAATAATTAACGTTTAATGTTAGGTTTAGTTCCTCAAGTCAACATACAATTATCCTAACTGAACCGTATTGCCTTATATGAAATCTTATTTATAAATCAGATAGGAGTCCCATATAATATAATTGAATTGTCAATATAAAGCTTGAACCCTATGCAAATCACAAGAGTAGCAACTGGCGTTGGACTTCCTCACGGAATAGGTCATTCTAATTCTTGGAAAGATTTTACCATAAGTGATTGTTTGGGAACTATCCATAGGGGAAAGTATGTTTATTATAGGTTTGCTAGTAAAAAATATCGATCTGATAGCTTTGAAGAAAGAAAAACAA